>JAGHUB010000315.1 GCA_018065025.1 Candidatus Equihabitans merdae | reverse complement strand
TGATCAGGCTGTACTTACCGATGAAGGGGTCAACCATTGTCTTCCAGACATAAGCTGTCTTGGCCTTGGAGAAGTCATAGTTGGCTTCGAAGATTTCGCTTGTCTTCTGGTTGATGCCGCTGATCTTTCTGGCGTTGGGAGCGGGCATGTATTCAATGATGTCATGCATCAGAGCATAGACGCAGCGAAGCTCTGTGGGAGCACCCATGCTGACCGGAACCATAGCGCAATCAGCAACGTTCATTCTCATAGCGGATGAGATTTCAGCTTCTGTGAACTCTTCGCCTTCGAAGAAACGATCCATGAATTCTTCAGATGTTTCAGCAACGGATTCCATCAGTTCGCCGAAGTATTCTTCCAGATAATCATTCAGGTATTCCGGAACGGGGCATTCTTCACGTTTGCCTCTTTCAAGGAAATGACGACCGGCTTTGGCAACGATATTGACATAGCCGACAAACTTACCATTTTCACGGATGGGCATATGGATCGGAGCGATCTTCTTGCCGTACAGAGAAACCAGGTTTTCGATAACGTCATGATAGCTGACTTCATCGTTGTCCATACCTGTTACATAGATGAAGCGAGGAATATTTCTTTCTTCGCAAAGATCCCATGCTTTCTGTGTACCGACCTGAACGCCGTCCTTAGCAGAGATAACGATAACAGCACAGTCTGCTGCGCTGACAGCTTCTTCTACTTCACCAACGAAATCGAAGTAACCGGGTGTATCAAGGATGTTAAGCTTATAGCCTTCCCATTCTACCGGGATAACAGATGTGGAAATTGAGAACTTTCTCTTGATTTCTTCTTTATCAAAATCGCTGACTGTGTTGCCGTCTGTAACGGTACCGATACGGTTAGTGATACCGCTCATGTAAGCCATAGCTTCGGCCAGTGTTGTTTTGCCTGAACCGCCGTGACCTAACAAGACAACATTACGAATTTTTTCTGACTGGTAAATGTTCATAACTATCCTCCATATGGGTTTTCAAAAACTATGGTATATCTTACTAAAAATTTTGTGAATATTCAAGACTATTGTGTTATAAATTCCACAAACGAGCCATTTTCAGCACTATATTTTGAACGTAGAAAGTTAATGCTTCATGTGATAGAATGACATAGTTATTAAGTAAATAGAAGTATTGGTTAGAAATTATCTCTTCCTAATTAATACTGATAAAAAATATATTCAGGGAGTTAATTATGACAGTAGGATTTATCGGTCTTGGTCTTATCGGCGGTTCCATCGCCAAAACTATTCGTGAGAAACATCCGGACACTATTATTAAAGCTTATAACCGTCACCGTGAAGTGTTGATGCAGGCTGCAAAAGATGACGTTGTCGACGTTCTGGTCAATAAAGTCGAGGATGGCTTTACAGATTGTGACATCATTTTCCTTTGCCTGCCGGTCATCACCATGTTGGATTATCTGCCTCTTCTTAAATCTCAGATCAAAGAAGATTGCATTCTGACAGACGTCGGGTTCAACCAAAACACGCATCCATGAAGCCGTTAATGAGCTGGGTCTTCAGGCTAACTTCATCGGCGGTCATCCCATGACCGGTTCTGAAAAGACAGGTTATGAAGCCAGCCAGGCCCTCCTGATGGAAAATGCCTATTATATGCTGACTCCTTCTGAGGAGATTTCTACAGAGCGTGCTGAAGAATTCAAAGAATTCATAGCTTCTTTGGGAAGCATTCCCATTATCCTGAACTATAAAGATCACGATAAAGTGGTGGCTGCTGTATCTCACCTGCCCCACCTTATCTCAGCTTCTCTGGTCAATCTGGTTCACAACAGCGATGACGAACGTCATCTGATGAAGACAGTAGCTGCCGGTGGTTTCCGTGACATCACCCGCATCTCCTCCTCTTCACCTGTTATGTGGCAGGAGATCTGCCTGGCCAACGGTGATGCTATTCTTCCTCTTCTGGATAACTATATTGAGCTGCTGACAAATTATCGCAACACTGTGGCCAGCAAGAATGAAGACGGAATTCTCCAGATCTTCCATGATTGTAAGGCCTATCGTGACAGCTTCTCCCAACGCGGCAGACGGGAATATCGACTCTATTGTGATATCAACGATGAAAAAGGTGCTATCGCCGCTATCGTTGCTATCCTGGCCGAGCACGACATCAATATCAAAAATATTGGTATCGTTCATAATCGCGAAGATGAACCCGGTGTATTGGAAGTTGATTTCTATGACCGCAACTCACTGGCTCGTTCTATCCGTTCACTGAAAGGATCAGGCTATGTCATCTATGAAAATTGATGCTGTCTCTCATCTGAAGGGTACATTGTGCATTCCCGGAGATAAATCCATTTCCCACAGAAGTGTTATGTTAGGTTCCCTGGCCAAGGGTTCCACTCATATCACAGGTTTCCTGCCCAGTGCTGACTGTCTGGCAACCATGGACTGCATGGAGAAAATGGGTGTAACCATCGATCGCCTTTCAGAAAATGAGATGATTGTTCACGGGGTAGGCCTTCACGGGTTAATGAAGCCCCTTGATACCCTGAACACCTGCAATTCAGGCACTACTACCCGCCTCTTAAGCGGTATTCTTGCCGGACAAGATTTTAACTGCCGTATCGAAGGCGATGAATCCTTATCTTCCCGTCCCATGGGCAGAATCATGACACCATTAAGAATGATGGGTGCCTCTATCCAATCCGAAAAGGATAACAACTGCGCTCCTCTCTTAATAAAAGGAAGTCCTTTGACAGCCATCCACTATAATTCCCCGGTGGCTTCAGCTCAGGTTAAATCCTGTGTCCTGTTGGCCGGTTTATATGCCAAAGGAAATACCAGCGTCACAGAACCTGCTCTTTCAAGAGATCACACCGAAAGAATGCTGCCCATGTTTGGTGGTAATATCAGCGTTAATGGACTGACATCAACGGTTACACCGGTTGATGAGCTCTTCGGTACAGATGTCAGTGTTCCCGGCGACATCTCCTCTGCCGCTTTCTTCCTCTGTGCCGCAGCCATGCATCCTGATGCAGAGGTCCGCCTTGAACATGTAGGCATCAATCCTACACGAGACGGTGTCCTTCGTGTCCTGAAAGCTATGGGTGCTGACTTCACTCTGGAAAATGAAAACAAAGGACTTGGTGAGCCTTGTGCGGATATCATCATCCGCTCCTCTAAGCTTCACGGCACTGTCATCGAAGGTGATATCATTCCAACATTGATCGATGAGATTCCCATGATTGCCGTTATGGCTGCCTTTGCCGAAGGTGAAACAATCATCAGAGATGCTGCCGAGTTAAAGGTTAAAGAAACAGACCGCCTGGCGCTTATTACTGAAAATCTCAAAAACATGGGATGTGATATAACAGCCACAGAGGATGGCATGATCATCCGAGGTGGAAAAAATCTTCACGGCACGACAATCAAGACTCTCAAGGATCACCGTATGGCTATGGCTTTTGCCATCGCCGGACTGATTACCGGAGATCAGAATATTATGGATGCCTCATGCGTAGATGTGTCCTACCCCACCTTCTTTGAAGAATTAAAATCCCTTTGTCAGTAAATTTCTTAAAATTATTGATAATTGATAAATTATTTCATATTTTGTCACG
>JAGHUB010000102.1 GCA_018065025.1 Candidatus Equihabitans merdae | reverse complement strand
TATTTATTCATTAGATGATCCTCAGGTAAATATTGCTATTTTAAATTATACATATGGTACTAATGGCATTTTTCTTCCTGAGAACATGCCGTATGCTGTTGACTATCTTAGTGAAGAACGTGTTATAGCTGATTTGCAAAAAGCAGAAGAGATGGCAGATTTTACCATTGTATGCCCCCATTGGGGAACGGAGTATTCTCTGGAAGCCAATGCATCACAACAAAAATGGGCAAGGCTAATGGAGGAAAACGGAGCTGATCTGATTATAGGAACCCATCCACACGTAATTGAACCGGTAGAAATGATTGACAATACCCCTGTTTATTATTCAATCGGTAATTTTGTAAACTGGACAAGCGGTGAAGGCGCAGGAGTCAGTAATCGAATGGTTGGTGGGATTGCCTGCATCGAACTTAGAGTTGAAAAGGATAATCTATCCATAAACCATTATGATGTGATTCCTATTGTGTCACATGTTACTTCCATGCAAAATGGAGTCACGGTATATCGTCTTGATGAATATACAGATGAACTTGCCGGCAAAAATGAAATCATAAAACAGGCCCCTGATTTTTCATTGTTGTATTGCAACGAACTTGTAGAAAAAATCTGGGGAGAATTCATGGACTGAAAGGTGTAATTTATGACTATAGATAAGCTGTCTATCGACGAAAAAATCGATTTGGTTAAGGGTATGGGGAGCTGGCATACCAATGATCTGGGCGGGAAACTGGACTCTATTCATCTTTCGGATGGACCGCATGGGCTTCGTGCGCAGGCAGAAGATGCTTCCGGTAATAATGACAGTATACCTGCAACCTGTTTTCCAACGGCGAGTGCGTTAGCTTGCAGCTTTGATACGGCCCTTGTTGAAGAAATGGCTTCTGCTATAGCCAAAGAAGCAATTGAAGCAGGTGTGTCTGTTATATTAGGTCCCGGAGTTAATATCAAAAGAAGCCCGGTATGTGGAAGAAATTTTGAATATTTTTCTGAGGATCCCTATCTCGCAGGTAAGCTTGCAACAGAATATATAAAAGGGATTCAAAAGCTCGGAGTGGGAACGTCACTTAAGCATTTTGCAGCAAACAGCCAGGAAACTCATAGAATGACCTCGAACTCAATTGTTGATGAGAGAGCTTTGCGTGAAATATATCTTAGAGCATTTGAGATCATTGTCAAAGCTGCTAAGCCGGCAACGATTATGGCCTCATATAATTTGCTGAATGGATTACCTGCCTGTGAGAATAAGAAGCTGCTGACAGATATTCTTCGTGGAGAATGGGGATATGAGGGCCTGGTTATGTCAGACTGGGGAGCTTGTGTTGATGCGGCTAAATGCTTAGCTGCTGGCATGGATCTGGATATGCCCGATTCCCATGGCAATCACAAAGAAGGAATACTTGAGGCACTTGAGGATGGAAGCTTGCCCATGGAGGCACTTAATCGAGCTGCTTCAAATGTTATTTATTTGGTAAATAATTATCCGGCGAAGGTTAAAGACGGTTTACATAATGTGTCAAACAGTGTATTGGATGAACATTATTTACTGGCTAAAAAAATTAGCAGCGAATGTGCTGTGCTTCTTAAAAATGAGAATGCGCTTCCTCTTAATAATCCAACTAAGGTTATTGTTATAGGTGATCTTTCGCGCAGGATGCGTATTCAGGGTGGTGGAAGCAGCCATATTAATGCCGCCAAAACAATTAATATTTTGGATGCCTTAGAAAAAGAAAATATAGAGACAGTATTTATTCGAGGCTATGATTGCGGTTCCAAATCTCTTGATGCCTTGCAAAAATCAGATAAAAAGTTAATCGATGAGGCGATTAATAAGCTTCAAAATGAAATTGACAAAGATCCTAATATACCGATTTTGATTTTTGGCGGACTTACAGATAATGCTGAAGGTGAAGGATATGACAGAGAGTCTTTTGCATTACCTGCCAATCAGGAGAGTTTATACAAAGAAATCAGAAAAGTTACAGAGAACGTGATTTTTATTTCTTTTTGTGGGTCGCCATATGATTTGTCAAGTATAGATTATGCCAAAGCAATATTAAATATGTATCTTGGCGGTGAAGCAGTAGCAGAGAGCTGTGTGGATATACTTGTCGGCAAAAGTAATCCCAGCGGACGACTTGCCGAGACCTGGCCCAACAGGGTGGAGGATTCTCCCTGTTTTAAGAATTTTGGACGAAATAATACTGCTGTTGACGATGTATTGT
>JAGHUB010000085.1 GCA_018065025.1 Candidatus Equihabitans merdae | reverse complement strand
GTGTATACGATGAGCTTTTGGTGCTGCGGGTGCTTACACACAGGCAGACATTTGGCCAACGTATATCATTTTATCTTCCTTTCGGGGCGACATATCGATTTCAATCGATCGGCAGAAGGTTTGTATGTGCTTCTTGCAAATGAGAAACCGGTCGTTGAATACAAGTCATTCAAGTCAATCTATTTTTAAGAAAGGGAGAAGAAATGAAAAGAAGATTACTTGCATTAGCTACATCTATGGTTCTTGCTTGCGGCATGACAGCTTGCGGCCAGAAGGCAGAACCGGCTCCGGCTTCTACAGAAGAAGCTGCTGAAGAATCAGTTGCTGAAGAAGTTGAAGAAGTCGAAGAGGAAACAGAAGAAGCAGAAGCTGCTGAAATGACTGATGAAGAGATGGCCAAGATCTGTGCAGATCTCATCGATGCTATCTATGTTCAGGAAAGAACAGATGAAACAGATGCTCAGTGTGAAGCTGCCAAAGCAGCTTGGGATGCTCTTTCAGATGAGGCTAAGGAAATGGTAGAAGGTGAAGAAGCTGATCCGGATTACTTCGGCAGAGACACAGGCGATGCCAGCCTTGATGATCCCAGAAATGCTGATGAAATCGGCGAAAACGAAATCCTTGTTGTAAGCTTTGGTACATCCTTCAACGACAGCCGTGCTATCGATATCAAAGGTATCGAAGACAAGATCGCTGCAGAATATCCGGATTGGTCTGTAAGACGTGCTTTCACAGCTCAGATCATCATCAACCATGTTCAGGCTCGTGACGGCGAATTCATCGACAACGTTGATCAGGCTCTTGAAAGAGCTGTTGCCAACGGCGTTAAGAAGCTCCTTGTACAGCCCACACATCTGATGCACGGTGCTGAATACGATGAACTGTGTGATGCTCTTGCTAACTATGAAGATCAGATCGAAACAATCTATGTTTCTGAGCCCCTTCTTGGTGAAGTAGGCGAAGATGCCTCCGCTGTCAACGAAGACAAAGAACTGGTTGCTAAAGCTGTTGTTGAAGCTGCTGTAACAGATTCTGAGTACAACACACTGGACGAAGCTAAAGAAGCTAAGACCGCTTTCGTATTCATGGGCCATGGCACATCTCACACAGCCAAGGTTACATACAGCCAGATGCAGACTATGATGGCAACTCTGGGCTATGACAACTGCTTCATCGGTACTGTTGAAGGTGAACCGGAAGAAACAGAATGCCAGAACGTTATCGCTGCTGCCGCTGACGCAGGTTACACAAATGTTATCCTTCGTCCTCTGATGGTTGTTGCCGGTGACCACGCCAACAACGATATGGCTGATCCGGATGATGAAGAATCCTGGTATTCACAGTTTGTTGCTTCAGAAAAATTTGAAAATGTAACTTGCCAGATCGCCGGTCTGGGTCGTATCCCGGCCGTTCAGGACGTCTATCTTACACATGTTGGTAACGCTCTTGGCGAAATGAATCAGGACTAATTAGAAGAAGGAAATGACATGAAAAAAATCGCTGTATTTGTAACTGTACTTACTCTTGCCTGCGGTATCTTTGGATGCGGCAGCAAAGCCCAGGAATCCGCTCCTGCAGAAAGCACCGTAGAATCTGTTGTGGAATCTGCAGAAGAATCCACAGTAGAAGCTGAAGCTGCTGAAGAGTCCGAAGCTGTTGAAAGCGAAGAAGCTTCAGAAGAACCTGTCGAATGTGAACTGGAAGATGGTGTTTATGAAGCCGAATTTGTCACAGACAGTTCTATGTTCCATATTAATGAAGCATGCGAAGGCTTAGGCATACTTACTGTTGAAAACGGCCATATGACTATTCATGTCAGCCTTGTTTCTAAGAATATTGTTAACCTCTTCCCGGGCACTGCCGATGAAGCACAGGCAGAAGGGGCAGTATTGTTAGAGCCGACTACTGATGAAGTTACCTATAGTGATGGTGAAACTGAAGAAGTATATGGCTTCGATATTCCGGTACCGGTTATCGGTGAGGACTTTGACTGTGCTCTGATCGGTACTAAGGGTAAATGGTATGACCACAAGGTCAGCGTCCAAAACCCGGTACTTATTGAAGAATAATAACAATGTTAATTTAGGAAGAAGATCCCATCGCGGGGTCTTCTTCTTTTTATGCTCCTTCTTAAGCACAAAAATCCATGCAATCTACATAGCCTCGTGAAAAACATTGACATTCAATTGATTGAATGTTAATGTTATGACGATTGCTGAGACGAAGTATCTGCGGAGTCTTATAAAGCACTACTTGGACCACTCCTTTGGGAGTTAAGGCCATACGGACAGCCGGGTCCACTGCCGATTCTTGGTGGTTATACCGCCTTATTGATTAGTTAAAAGCTAAGTTTTATAAGTTGGTTACTATAAACCGAAATGTGCGAAAGCGCAAACTTGTGAGATTGTCAATAAGAGTAGTAAAAGTGGAAGCTATATAGACTCTGATAAAGACACAGACATGACTTTGTTCTCAAAGTCAGATGTTAGTGACATGCTTTTTAGTATGCTTCATGTCGTCTGTCGAAATAATGATGATTTATGCACTACAGGTTTTTTCGCGCACCTGTAGTGCTATTTTTTTTGCAAGCCATCGTAAGAATCTTTGTCCGGATTATTTAATGGAGATATGTTATGAAACCAAATATTGAGACTTTTATCGGCTGTGATGCTGATTATGAGGATGCCCGCATCGTCCTGTTCGGGGCTCCTTTCGATTCAACCACAAGCTTCAGGCCCGGCGCACGATTTGGTTCAGCTGCCATGCGCCATGAAAGCTTTGGTCTGGAGACCTACAGTCCCTATCAGGACAAAGATCTGACGGATTATGCGGTATTCGATTCCGGTGATATCGAACTTTGCTTCGGCAGTGCCGAGAGTGCTCTGGCAGACATCGAAGACAGAGCTCGTGAAATCCTGGAAGATGGCAAGCTGCCTATGCTGATCGGTGGTGAACATCTGGTGACATTAGGCTCTGTCAGAGCCGTTGCCGAGAAATATCCGGATCTTCATATCGTGCATTTTGATGCTCATGCAGATCTCAGAGATGATTATCTGGGTGCCAGATTAAGTCATGCCTGCGTTATTCGCAGATGTCACGATATTCTGGGGGATGGTCGCATCCATCAGTTCTGTATCCGAAGCGGCGAAAGAGAAGAATTCGCATTTGCTAAGGAACATACCGATATGCATGCTTTAAGCTTTGATGGCTTAAAGGAGACGGTAGAAGAGCTGAAAGCATTAAACGTACCGGTTTATTTCACCATAGATCTGGATTGCCTGGATCCCGGCGCATTTCCCGGAACAGGCACACCGGAAGCAGGCGGTGTCACATTCCTGCAGCTTTTAGAAGCAATTCGCACAGTAACACAGTGTCGCATCGTTGCCGCTGATGTCAATGAACTGGCACCTCAGTTGGATCCCACAGGTGTCAGCACAGCAACAGCTTGCAAAGTCATGCGCGAGTTTTTACTGGCTTTATTATAAGGAGGGGCATTAATGAGTAGAGTATTAGTTATCGGTTGCGGCGGTGTGGCATCCGTTGCTATCAGTAAATGTTGTCAGGTTAGTGATGTTTTTACAGAGCTGTGCATTGCCAGTCGTACAGTATCCCGCTGTGAAGAACTTGCCGCTAAGCTTTCACCCAATACAAAAACAAAGATCACCACGGCTCAGGTAGATGCCGATGATGTTCAGCAGGTTATTGATCTCATCAATAGCTACAAACCTGATCTGGTTATGAACATCGCGCTTCCCTATCAGGATCTGACCATTATGGATGCCTGTCTGGCCTGTGGCGTTAATTATATGGATACAGCCAACTATGAGCCGGAAGATACAGATGATCCTAAGTGGAGAGCTATCTATGAGAAACGCTGTGAAGAAGCCGGTTTCTCAGCTTATTTTGATTACAGCTGGCAGTGGGCTTACCGCAAGAAATTCGAAGATGCCGGTCTGGTAGCCCTTCTGGGCTGCGGTTTCGATCCGGGCGTTACTCAGGCTTATTGTGCTTATGCCAAGAAGCATGAATTCGACACCATCGATACCATCGATATCCTGGACTGCAACGGCGGCGATCACGGCTATGCATTTGCCACCAACTTTAATCCGGAGGTTAACCTTCGTGAAGTCAGTGCTCCGGGTTCCTATTGGGAAGATGGTCACTGGGTAGAAATTCCGGCTATGAGCATTAAACGTGAGTACGATTTCGACCAGGTAGGTCACAAAGACATGTACTTGCTTCACCATGAGGAAATCGAATCTCTGGCTTTGAATATTCCTGAAGTACAGCGCATCCGTTTCTTCATGACCTTCGGTCAGAGCTATCTGGATCATATGCGTTGTCTGGAAAATGTTGGCATGCTGGGCACCACCCCTGTCATGTTCGAAGGTCAGGAAATCGTTCCCATTAAGTTCCTCAAGGCCCTTCTGCCGGATCCTGCCAGCCTTGGTCCCCGCACTGTTGGTAAGACCAATATCGGCTGCATTTTTAAAGGTAAGAAGGATGGTCAGGACAAGACTTACTACATCTACAATGTCTGTGATCATCAGGAATGCTACCGTGAAGTGGGCAGTCAGGCCGTCAGCTACACCACAGGTGTACCGGCCATGTGCGGCGCTCTCATGCTGCTGACAGGCAAATGGAACACCATCGGTGTTCACACTGTAGAAGAGTTTGATCCGGATCCCTTCCTGGATGCTCTGGATCAGTATGGTCTTCCCAGAAGCGAGTCTCATGCTCCTGTCATGGTTGACTAAATAAGTAAAGTGATAGAACGATGACAAAAGATGAAATCATTTTTGCCGGATTAGATGGGCATAGGCCGGAAGAATTATTCGGTCATCTTAAATCCCCCTGTTACATCTTGGATGAGAAAATGCTGAAAGCTAATGGTCGAATCCTGGCCGGGGTTATGGAGCGTACAGGATGCAAGATCCTGCTGGCTCAGAAAGCATTTTCAAACTTTGATCTCTATCCGGTATTGGCACCTTTCCTGGCAGGAACAGAGGCCAGTGGTCTCTATGAAGCCAGGCTTGGGGCAGAGGAGATGCCGGGCAAGGAAGTCCATGTATTCTGCGGAGCTTACCGGGACGACGAATTTGATGAGCTGCTTAATTATGCGGACCACATCGTATTTAATTCTCCGGGACAGTTAAAGCGTTTTGGTGCCAAAGCTAAAGCTGCCGGTAAAGAAGTGGGCTTGCGCATTAATCCGGAATGCTCCACCCAGGATGGGCATGATATATATGATCCCTGTGCCCCGGGCAGTCGTCTTGGTACGACAAAGGACCAGTGGGATCGCCTCATGACTGAAGATCTGCTAGAGATGCTGGATGGTCTGCATTTCCATACTCTGTGTGAACAGAATGCGGATGCCCTTGCTGTTACATTGGACGCAGTGGAAGAGAAGTTCGGCCATATTTTACCAAAGATGAAGTGGTTGAATATGGG
>JAGHUB010000433.1 GCA_018065025.1 Candidatus Equihabitans merdae | reverse complement strand
ATCCCGTACAGACGACATGGTTGTTATCCTGGAAGATGAAAAACAGGATATGCGCGAGATGCTGAAAGCCAATCCGGATTTCGCATCCAAGTTCACTTCTCAGGTTACCGTACCGGTATTCACCAACGACGAACTGGTTACCTTCGGTCGTACCTATTGTAAGGAAATGGGCTACAAGATGGATGAAATGTGCGTCCTGGCCCTCTACACCATGATCGGTGACAACCAGAAGGATCGCGAACCCGTTACTGTCGGTAAGGTTCAGGAGATGATCGACACAGCTATCGCCAGAGCCGAAAAGGGTTCCCGTAAGCTGGGCCGCCGCCTCTCCAAGAAGGAAACAGACGACTCCGGTCGTATCATCCTCCACGAGAAGGACTTCAATTTCTGATAATTTAATGCTGATAAACTGCATGGATTACCTGTGAACGTATGCGTCACAGGTAATTCTGTTGTTTGATGGGCCATTTGACCTCCATCAAAGAGCGGTGGAAAATGGTCAGATGGCATCAGAAAACACAAAACATTTCCCGAAAGAGGCCTGTCGCCTTCAGGTATGCTGTCGGGAGTATGAACACAATTTAGACATATATAGATGATAAAAGAGAAAGCGAGAGACACACTATGCCCGAACCTTATCTGGGAAATCCCATGCGCTGCGGAACCGTCCTTAGAAAATTCGGATTTTCATTCCGCAAACGTTTTGGACAGAACTTTCTGATTGATGAAGACGTGCTGGAAGGCATCGTAGAAACTTCCGGCGTTACAAAAGATGACGTTGTACTGGAGATTGGTCCCGGTATCGGCACCCTGACTCAGTACCTGTCCTGTCATGCCAAGAGAGTCATCGCCGTTGAGATTGATTCATCCCTTATGGAAGTGCTGGATTATACCTTAGATGGGTTCGACAATGTTCGTGTGATCAATCAGGATATCCTTAAGACAGATCTTAAGGCTCTGGCTGATGAGGAAAATGAGGGAAGACCCCTTAAGGTTATCGCCAATCTGCCTTACTACATCACCACCCCCATCATAATGAAGCTCTTCGAAAGCGGAGCTCCCATCGGATCGGTTACGGTTATGGTGCAGAAGGAAGTGGCTGAGCGTTTAAGTGCTGAACCCGGCTCTAAGAATTACGGAGCTATTACCCTGGCTGTTCAGTACTACGCCAATCCCGAGATTGCTATTGATGTTGATCCGTCCTGTTTCGTTCCCAGCCCCAACGTGGATTCAGCTGTGCTGCATCTGAATCGTTATGAAGAACCGCCGGTGGCTGTACAGGACGAGAAACTCATGTTTAAGTTGATCCGCGGTGCTTTCAATCAGCGTAGTAAGACCCTGGTCAATGCCTGCGCCAACTTTGAGGGATTGA
>JAGHUB010000158.1 GCA_018065025.1 Candidatus Equihabitans merdae | reverse complement strand
GAAATCTTTTTTCTTTTCGATGATCTCAAGATCAATGCTGGAAGGCTTCTGTTCTTCACTGATCTCGAAGCGGTCATAGAAGGACTTGAAGCCCATGTTTTTGAAAATGTTGTAGGCTTCTTCGGTGTAAATGTTGTTGGCCACCAGTTTGTCAGCATCCAGCTCCACAGGAGCTTCTGTGGAAATGGTAGCCAGTTCTTTACTAAGGACAGCCAGATCATAATGATCCCGCATAGCTTCGATGAGCTTCTTGCCCTTCAGCTCATCCTGATGGTCATGAGCATTTTCAATGCAGCCATAGGTTTTGATAAGCTTGGTAGCCGTCACCTTACCAACCCCGGGAAGTCCCGGAATATTATCCGATGTATCACCCATCAGGGCTTTCACATCGATGAACTGCTTAGGTGTAACTTCGTACTGTTCCAACACATCCTTGGCAAAATAGGTTGTGGTATCTGTCTTGCCCCCTCTGGTGCTGGGAATGACGATAGCAATATTTTCATCAGCGATCTGCAGCAGATCGTGGTCACCGGAAATGATGCGAACATCGTAGCCTGCAGCGTCGCCCTTACGAGCCAAAGTACCCAGGATATCATCAGCTTCCCAACCGGCCATACAATAGATAGGGATGTCCATGGCTTCGATGATCTGACGCATGATAGGCTCCTGGACCTTGAATTCGTCCGGAGCCGGCTTACGTGTACCCTTGTAGGCATCGTACATCTTATGGCGGAATGTGGGTGCAGAGGTATCAAATGCTACTGCCAGATGTGTCGGCTGCTCCTCATCGATGATCTTAAACAAGATACGTAAGAAACCGAAAATAGCATTGGTGGGTGTACCATCTGCCGTGTTCATAGGCGGCATGCCATGAAAGGCACGGAACAGCATGCTGTGTCCGTCTATTAAAACCAGTTTATTCTTCATTTACACACTCTCTTAGAATAATGACTGAATCGTATGAAGGATATTGTTCAAGGATAAGTCAGTAAATAATCCTTCAACCCATTTAGCTAACTGTTGAATATAGGGGATACCGCTGACGTCCGCATTGAACATAAAAAGCACAAGGAAGAGCATCAGCTCTGTAAGAATAATGATCGTTGCGATCAGAAGTCGATTGCTTTCTCTCTCACGAATGAAAGCCCTCTGGTCAGCCACCTGCTTATCAAGCATCTCTCTGAGATTCAGGTTATCGAGATACGTATCCTGATCCAATGCCTTAACGGTATGATCCAGGGTAAAGTATAATTCCAGCTCACCCCGACAAGTCCGGCAATGCTCAATATGATCCAGAAAGATGGTTAATTCATCATCTTCCATCTTGTCTTCCAGATAATCATTTATGCGGTTTTGAACATCCAGACAGGTCATGGCAGTTCCCCTTGCAAATACTCACAGTTATTGATATTTTATGCTTTTTCCCGTCCTAAAACAATAAGAACCATACATCTCTTTCATAGGAAATAAACCCACCGCCGATAAAATTTCTGCTTTTCTTTTCAGAAAGTCATGTTATAATATATCAGTGCCTGCTTTGAGGCACGTAAAACTTAAAACCGCCGGCGTGTTGGAATTGGTAGACGAGACAGACTCAAAATCTGTTGTCCGTAAGGGCGTGTGGGTTCGAGTCCCACCGCCGGCATTAGGAAAGCGAGGTGTTTATCCACCTCGCTTTTTGTTGGTTTTGTATCAGATGCCACCCTCTGTAAACGGTGTATCCTTGCAGGCAGCGATAGCAGCTCGGATCAGCTTATCGCCCAGCTCATTATGAGCAGAAGTCGGAATAAACTCTGTCTTCTCCGGATGAATACCTGTAGCCCAGTTAGAAGAATAAACAACAGCAGTAGACTTGATGCAAAGCTCTCTCAGCAGAGTTGTTTCACTGGAAAGAACAACACCAACACAGTCACAGCCCATACCCATGAAAGCACGAACCTCAGCAGCAGTCTGCAGACGAGGACCGGCAGTGCAGGCATAAACCAGATTGTCAGCAACTTCGATGCCCTGTTCGATCATCTTCTGCTTCATGGGTGCTCTCAGAACACAATCATAAAGATGAGACATATCAGTGTACTGATAGCCGAAAGTAGGACCAAAAGAAGCCTCAGCCTTGAAACTTACGAAATCATCCAGCATACCGATGCAATTGGGTTTAAGTCTGTTAGTGATAGAACCACATCTGGCGATCTGAATAGCTTCACCAACATTCAATTCAGCCAGTGCATGAACATTTGACAGATGGTTGTTCTTTTCCATGATGCTGTGCTTGTGGTTAAAACCGTGACGCGGCATCAGAACGATATCATGAGTATAGAGATAATAGTCAGCTGTACCAAATTCATTCTTAATGGTGTGCTTCTCCAGCTTCTCCAGATACTCCTGATTGTCAACGCCCATACCAAAAATAATCGCTCTTCTCATTTTGCCCTCCTGATGATTGACGATTTTTCAAAATGCAGCGGTATTATCAGTTCTGCATTTTGAGTGAATAAAGTTAATAAATAGCTTCCAGCAAAGCAGCCGGGGTATCGTAGATCTGATAGATATCCTCGTCTCCCGCTTTCAGGAAGCCTTCTTTCTTCATATGCTTGAAGAAAGCATCCAAGCTGTCATAATACCCTGCTGTATTTAAAATGTAAATAGGTTTGTTA
>JAGHUB010000123.1 GCA_018065025.1 Candidatus Equihabitans merdae | reverse complement strand
ATCGTAGGCGGTGACTTCAACATGATGTTCCCGGATACAGAAAAAGTCTATCCCATTCATGTAGAAGACTGGGTCCCCGGTATCATGACACCGGATCTCTTCCCGGATGGTTTCACCATCGCCTGCGACAGCTCCTATCCCACATGCCGTCTGTTGAATCAGCCTTATGATCCTAGCGATGAAGAGAATACCCAGTTCTACGTCATCGACGGCTTCATCGTTTCTCCTAATGTCACCCTGAACACCATCGAAACATTACATGAAGACTTCCGGAATTCAGATCACAATCCGGTTCTCATGAATGTAACACTGAATCCGAGAAATTAACGCCTACAAAAAAATGCCCCATGACCTATCCCAGGTCATGGGGTTTATTTGATCGCTTATTAAAGATTAATCTCGCCTTCAAAGACTTCGGTGGCGGGGCCTGTCATGTAGACGGGTTCGCCTTCACCAGCCCATTCGATGGTGATTTCGCCGCCGCGAACTTCAACCACAACGGGGCTTTCCACACGTTTAGTTAAGATACCGGCTACAGCTGTGGCGCAAGTACCGGTACCGCAGGCCAGGGTCTCACCCGAACCGCGTTCCCACACACGCATATTGACGCGGTGCTTATCTTTCACCAGAACGAATTCGGTGTTGATGCGTTCCGGGAATCTGGAATGGTTCTCGAATTTCGGTCCGATCTGTTCCAGGGGGATATCCATAGGATCTTCATCCACGAAGATAACACAGTGAGGATTGCCCATGGATACGCCGGTCATCTCATATTCCCTGCCGTCTACATAGATAGGGGCATTGATGACCCGGGAATCGATGGTGACATAGTGGTGAGCATCATTGATGATGGGGATATCGCCGGCTTCCAGAATAGGGGCACCCATGTTGACGCGAACAGCAGCAACCTTGCCATTTTCTACAGTCAGCTTAAGGATCTTGATACCACTGTCAGTTTCGATGGCCACTTCTTCTTTGTCTGTCAGACCGTGATCATAGACATACTTACCCACACAGCGGATACCGTTGCCGCACATAGCGCCGCGGCTGCCGTCCAGGTTGTACATCTCCATACGGAAGTCAGCTACCTCTGAGGGTGCGATAAGAATCAAACCATCTGAACCGATACCGAAGTGACGATCGCTGACTTTGATAGCCACACCTACCGGATCCTCCAGCGGCACTTTGGTAACATCTACATAGACGTAATCATTGCCGCAACCATGCATCTTTGTAAATTTCATTTTTGTAACTCCACAAATATAACTTATTTCTCTCTGTGACGGCTGTACTGGATGAAATCTTTCAGGATTTCTTTATGATCTTCTGAGATGAATTTGACTTTCTCCAGTCTCTCCAGAGCACGTTCAAATCCCTGTTCCATCTTCTTCTCAGCGTAACGTTTGGCACCACTGTCTGAGAAGATCTCCTGAACAGCCTTGATATCTTCTGCTGTCAGATCAGCTTTACCATAATACTTAAGCAATTCTTCATAAGCATCCGGATTCTTTCTCTTGACATAGGCATAGAGAATGGTCTGTTTGAATTCTGAGACGTCTGAACCGATCTCTTTACCCAGCTTCTCGGCATCGGCATAGATACCCAGTAAGTCGTCCTTGATCTGGAAGGCAATACCGAATTCATCCATGATCTCGTCGATGATGGCCATACGTTTCTCAGTCATGCCGCCAAGAATCATACCCACTCTCATGGGTCCCATGACTGAATAGCGGGAGGTCTTGAGGTGATAGATATCCATAATGGATTCTTCCAGCACACGATCGGCTTCTTCCGGAACCGGTGTGGCATCCTGAGCTTCACAGGGCAGGATAACATCCAGCATCTCACCACGAATGGTATCCAGTACGATGCGGTCGAATTCCTTGATAGCCTCTGCCCCATGAGGTTTGCCGGCATAATTTTCCAGCAGATGCAGATTGGCCTCAGTAATCATGTAATCGCCGGCGCACAATGCCATACCGGCTGCTACGCTCTCTCTGGTCTCGCCTTCAGCAGGGGGATCAATGTCACGCATAGCCAGAGCATCAATATAACGCTCTGTCATAGTCTTCTTGCCACGGCGGAGCTTAGCCTTGTCGATGATATCGTCATGGATCAGGATACCTGTCTGGAAGATCTCAAAAGCGATAGCCGCTGCATCTGAATATGAGACATCCTCGTAACCGGCCAGACGATAACCCAGGTTTACCAGAACACCACGAAGAAGCTTACCGCCGCTGTTTAAATCAGCCATGTCTTTACGTGCAGGTGCCAGAAGTCTCTTTTCTTCACGGCGCAGCTGACGATTATATACTTTGAGCTGTTCGTTTAATCTGTCAAATGAAGCTTTGTAAAATGTCATGAACGCGTCCATAGATCACGTCTCCTTTACGCTTACTGATTATTTGCCTTTGTTAATCTGACAATCATTGTAATAGTCAATAGCCTTCATCATTTCCTCTTTAGAGAAATCCGGCCACAGGGTATCTGTGAAATAAATCTCTGAATAGGT
>JAGHUB010000430.1 GCA_018065025.1 Candidatus Equihabitans merdae | reverse complement strand
ATCCTGCAGGGCCTGCATTATGTGTCTTCATGGATGGCAAGAAGAAACGTCTACGAGACAAAAACCTATTATTTCCCCATGTGCATCTATGCCAAGGAACAGTATCCTGAATTGCTGGGCTGCATCAACACACTGATGGAGAAACTGCGCAATCTGGTGGAACTCACTGAAATGATGCTGAACCGTTACGAAGATCGGGAAAATGAACTGCTGCAGGAAATCCTGGCTTTGAAGGAAGAAAATGCAGCCATCAAGGGCATCATTCAGAGAATGACCCAGGTGTGAAGAATAATTTGGAAAATTTCGGGGTTGCCATATCCGGACGGATTTGAAATCTGGAATGACGAATTTCATATTAAAAGAAAATCAGGACGAGAGGTTATGAACCTTTCGTCCTGTTTGATATAGAGACATTATACTGTGCAAATGCTGTTGAATCCGACTGCCGGATTGGTCTTATACCGTCAGATTATTTACCCAGATGCGCTTCTTGACCAGCCAGACACCAACCACGCCTTTGATGCCGTCCAGGAACTGAACGGTGATATAGATCTGAATCAGAGTCATAGCTGTCAATCTGGTCAGCAGGAAGGTGGTGGGAATCAGGATGGCCCACATGGAACCGGAGTCAAACAAGAAGGTAATGAAGGTCTTGCCGCCGCTTCGCAGGGTGAAGTAAGCATTGTTATACAAGCCACGAGCTGTCAGGAAGAGGGCATCGAAGATAAGCAATCCGGTGGCCAGATGCTTGACTTCTTCCGTGGTGTTGTAGATCAGAGGGAAGACAAAAGCAGCTCCTCCAAGGAAGATGGTGACAACCACACCCATGATGACACCGATGACGATCAGCTTGCGGTCGAAGTCGATGGCTTGCTCGAAGCGTCCTGCCCCCAGTTCCTGTCCAACCATGATAGCGATGGTGGTGCCCATGGAAAATGTCATCATAGAGAAGAAGTTGCTGACGGTGCTGCAGATATTGTAGGCGGCAACGGCATCCAGACCTCTGGTAGAGTAGCACTGGGCCAGGACTGTCATGCCAACTGACCAGAGCAGTTCATTGAAGAGAAGAGGAATACTCTTGATAGTGATGGCCTTGAAGAGATCTGCCGGAACCATCAGTGTACGATAGATACCTTTGAAGTAAGGCAGTTTTGCATGAGCCACAGTGGCGTAGACCATCAGGATGCCAAATTCTACGAATCTGGAGATAACAGTGGCCCAGGCAGCACCTGCCACACCCATTCTGGGAGCACCCAGGTGACCGAAGATGAGGATGTAGTTCAGTACCAGATTGGTGAGAACGGCAGCGGCACCCGCTACCATAGGAATACGGGTCTCATCTGTCTCACGCATGGTGGTGGCATAGATCTGACCTGCAGCGAAGGGCACCAGCCCGATCAACATGATTCGCAGATATTCCACGCCGTAGCCTAAAGTGGCGTTGATGTCCATGCCATTTCCCGTATCCGTCAGGAAAAGATTGATCAAGGGGTAGCGGCACAGCCAATACAAGGCAATGGAAGCAGCTGTCAGCACAATGGCAATCCAGAGCTTATAGCGGAAGACTGTTTGCACCTTCTTCATATCACCCTTGCCGTAATACTGAGAGCAATAGATGCCGGCACCGGCCAAGGCGCCGAAGATACCCAGGGTGAAGACGAAGAGCAGCTGGTTGGTGAT
>JAGHUB010000233.1 GCA_018065025.1 Candidatus Equihabitans merdae | reverse complement strand
GACAGCAAAGCGATCCTTGATCTCGTCATCATTACCCTTGATTTTTGACAGTTCCGGAGTTAAATCACAATCTTCAAGATCGGCAGCTAACCAACGTTCATATTCATTCTGATACATAGTCATTTCCTCTTCCTTCTTTGTTTGCATCACAACTGGATTCCACAGATTATGTGCATAATTATGAAAATATAATAACTTAAGATGCTTTTTCTGTCAATTTCATCCAATATTTACGTCAAAAAGAACCCCATACCTGAAAGATATGGGGTTCTGTGATACTTATATGAAATTATTCTTCGACTTCAAGAGCGCCTGCCGGTTCAGACATGATATTGAGAATCATATCATCTGTCAAAACTTCTTCAGCTTTCTTGGGTTCGCCGTCTTCGCTTAACAGGATCAGATCTTCAGCCATCTTCTTGTTGGCTTCGATACGAGCATCGCTGTCAAGTTCAATGTTGCGATAGTCTCTAAGACCGGTACCGGCCGGGATCAGCTGACCGATAATGACGTTTTCCTTCAGACCGATCAACTGGTCAGTCTTGCCCTTGATAGCAGCATCTGTCAGGACCTTAGTGGTTTCCTGGAAGGATGCGGCGGACATGAAGGAGTTAGTGGCCAGAGCAGCCTTGGTGATACCAAGAACGATTCTTGTACCATCGGCAGGCTCTTTGCCTTCTGCTACCAGCTTCTCGTTTTCGTCTTCCATCTCAAGATAGTCCACCAGAGTACCCGGCAGGAATGAAGAATCACCGGCATTTTCAATACGGATCTTCTTCAGCATCTGACGAACGATAACTTCGATATGCTTATCGTTGATATCTACGCCCTGCAGACGGTATACCTTCTGAACTTCACGCAGCAGGTAATCCTGTACAGCATTGATGCCCTTGATATCCATGATGTCATGGGGGTCAACGGAACCTTCTGTGACTTCGTCACCGGCTTCCAGAACCTGACCTTCCTGAACCTTAAGCTGTGAGCCATAAGGAATCAGATAAGTCTTTGTAGCGTCCTTTGTGCCTTCCGGAGCTTCCGGATTGCTGATGATGACGTTACGTTTCTTCTTCTGTTCATCGATGTGAACAATACCCGGGATCTCAGTGATGATCGCAAGACCCTTAGGCTTACGGGCTTCGAACAATTCTTCTACTCGAGGAAGACCCTGTGTGATATCGCCGCCGGCAACGCCACCGGTATGGAATGTTCTCATTGTCAGCTGTGTACCGGGTTCACCGATAGCCAGGTTTGAACCGTAACACTTGACGCAGATGCCAAGTTTGGAGCGGCAAGTCAGGATAGAACGAATCTTAACTTTCTCAAGTGAGTTGCCGTTTTCATCAACACCTTCGTTGACAACACGTTCAGCACGAGCCGGTGTGATCATGTGGTTAGCCTTAACAATGACTTCACCCTTGGCATTGACGATAGTTTCAGCAGCGAAACGACCTGTGATTCTCTCCTGGAGATCTTCGATGGTTTCTTTGCCGTTCTTGAAGCTCTTGACATACATGCCGGCGATTTCCGGACGTGTAGCACAGCAGTCCATCTCACGAACGATCAGTTCCTGTGATACGTCAACCAGACGACGTGTCAGGTAACCTGAGTCAGCTGTACGAAGAGCTGTATCGGACAGACCCTTACGAGCACCATGAGCTGACATGAAGTATTCCAGAACGTCCAGACCTTCACGGAAGTTGGACTTGATGGGCAGCTCAATTGTATGACCTGTTGTATCAGCCATCAGGCCTCGCATACCGGCCAGCTGCTTGATCTGCTTGTCGGAGCCTCGGGCACCGGAGTCAGCCATCATGTAGATGTTGTTGTACTTATCCAGACCATCCATCAGCTTCTTAGTCAGAGCTGCGTCAGTGGCTTTCCAGATATCGATAACTTCTTTATAACGCTCGTCTTCTGTCAGCAGACCACGACGATAGTTACGTGTGATCTTATCTACAGTCTTCTGAGCTTCTTCGATCATCTCCGGCTTTTCAGGCGGAACAGTCATGTCGGAAACGGATACAGTGAAGGCTGCCAGTGTGGAATACTTGTAACCCATAGCTTTGATGTTATCAAGTACTTCAGCAGTCAGTGTAGCACCGTGAACGTTGATGACCTTTTCGATGATCTTCTTCAGCATCTTCTTGTCGGTCAGACGGTCAACTTCAAGCTTCAGTTCATTTTCCGGAATAGTTCTGTCTACAAAGCCCAGATCCTGAGGAAGAACTTCATTGAACAGGAAGCGGCCAAGTGTGCTTTCAACCATAGCACAAGCTTCTGAACCGTCGGGTCTTACCTTAGTGCAGCGAATCTTGATACGAGACTGCAGGGTAATGAACTTATTCTCATAAGCCATGATGGCTTCGTTGATATCTTTGAAGCAGCTGCCTTCACCAATGCTGCCGGGACGTTCCTGAGTCAGGTAATAGATACCCAGAACCATATCCTGTGTGGGAACGGC
>JAGHUB010000261.1 GCA_018065025.1 Candidatus Equihabitans merdae | reverse complement strand
TATGTCTATGAAAAAGAAGGCCGCCCGGACATTATCTATGGGCATTTTGCAGCTAAGGCAGGAACCAGTGCTGTGCGGATGGCGAAGAAATACCATTTGCCGGTAGCTGTTATTGAGCATGGAGGCAACATTATGGTGCCTCAGAAGTCACCTTATCTTGGCGGAGTGCTTAAATACATCTCAGATCGGGCTGATGCTTTGATCTGTGTGTCCACTAAGCAGAAAGAATTCGTAGAGAAGCATTGTCGTAAAACAGACCGGATGTATGTGGTTCCCAATATGGTAGAGCCTATGTTTGATTATCGGGAACATGAAAAAGGCCAGCCCTTTACATTCTTTGCAGCAGGCAATCTTTATAAGATGAAGCGCATGGATCTCCTCATCAACGCCTATGCCGATGTTTTTTCTGAAGATGATCAGGTAGTTCTTCGCATAGCCGGTCTGGGTTGGGAACAGGAACACCTGGAATCCATTATCAGAGAACGCCATCTTGAGAATCGGGTATCACTGCTTGGACGCCTGGACCGTCATCAGATCTACGATGAATATGTCAATTGCGATGTATTTGCTATGGCCAGTGAGCATGAGTCCTTTGGTATCGCCTACAGAGAAGCCATGTGTGTAGGTCGTCCTGTTGTTTCTTCGGAAAATGGCGGTATCCGTGAAGGCTGGTCATCTAAGTTTGGCCTGCTTGTTCCGGTAGATGACAGAGAAGCTTTGGGAAATGCTTTGCGCACCATCTATGAAAAATACGACCAATATGAATTAAAGGAGATATCCGCTCTAAATCGTGAGCAGACATCTCCTGAAAATGTGATGGGTCAGCTTATTAGTATTTTTGAAAAGGCAATTCTTAATCACCAAAAGTAACGCGTCCTGCGCAGCCACAGGGAAGGACCAGACCATTCTTTTCAACAGGAAGACCGACTTCCCCGGATTCTACGTGGGGATGGAAGTCTTTCAGAACATCTGAAAGCATATAAGTCAATACGCCGCTTTGCAGTCCTGTGGTATAGGAATTAAGCAGGAAGAAGAGCGGATTGGGAGAAAGAATCTGGGCACAGTCCTGAAGGAAGGGATAGATCTCATCTTCGATCTTCCAGATCTCACCTTTAGGACCACGGCCGTATGAAGGCGGATCCATAATGATGGCATCATAGGTGCGGCCACGGCGGATCTCTCTCTGGACAAACTTACGGCAGTCATCCACCAGCCAGCGTACCGGTTTATCGGCAAGGTTGGATGAGACGGCATTTTCCTTGGCCCAGGTCACCATACCCTTTGAGGCATCTACATGAGTAACAGAGGCACCGGCGGCAAGGGCACTTAATGTGGCACCACCTGTATAGGCGAAGAGGTTCAGTACACTGATAGGACGGTTGGCTTGGCGGATCAGCTTGGAAAACCATTCCCAGTTAACAGCCTGTTCAGGAAAAACACCTGTGTGCTTAAAGGCAAAGGGCTGAAGATTAAAGGTAATGTCTTTATAATGCAGCTGCCATTTCTCAGGCAGATCTTTCATCTCCCATTCACCGCCGCCCTTAGAGCTTCTGTGATAATGACCATTGTAGCACTTCCAGGCTCCGTCTTTTTCCGTCTGCCAGATAACCTGAGGGTCCGGACGAATCAGTCGATAGTCACCCCACTGTTCCAGTTTCTCACCGCTTGCTGTATCCAGAACACGATATTCTTTCCATGTGTCTGCAATCCACATATGCACGTCCTCCATCAATTCATTGTTTCCAAAGGCTAGTTTAATAGACAGATGCCTATTTAGCAAGTGGAGCATGGAAGGGTCGGCTTATATTACCAACAAAGCCTGCTAGGCTATGGGGATTTCTTGCAAATTATACAAAAATTTTAAGGTTGTTTGACATAGGCATGACAGCTGTAATAGAATGACTGTTAAATTGGATTCTATTACTATATTCAAATGAAAGGATGGTTGAGTTTATGAAAGCATATTCTCAGATGACACGCGAAGAACTCCTTGAAGAGAAGAAGAGCCTTGAACAGGCATTTGAACAGATCAAAGCACAGAATCTTAAGATGGACATGTCCAGAGGTAAGCCTTCTAAAACACAGCTGTCCATCAGTGATGATATGATGGATATCATTGACAGCCACAGTGTCCTCTCTGCTGAAGATGGCACAGACTGCCGTAACTATGGTGTACTGACCGGTATCCCGGAAGCCAAGAAGCTGATGGCTGATATCCACGAAGTAGATCCCGCCAATATCATCGTATACGGCAATGCCTCTCTTAATATTATGCATGACTTGATCGCTCATGCTATGGCAAAGGGTATCTGCGGCAACACTCCCTGGGCCAGACTGGACAATGTTAAATTCCTTTGCCCGGCTCCCGGCTATGATCGTCATTTCAAGATTACTGAATTCTATGGTATCGAAATGATCACCATTCCCATGACTCCGGAAGGCCCGGATATGGACATGGTAGAAGAGTATGTCAATAATGATGCTTCTGTTAAGGGTATCTGGTGTGTTCCCAAGTATTCTAACCCCCAGGGTTATACCTATTCTAAAGAGACCGTTCGTCGTTTTGCTGCCCTGACTCCGGCTGCTGATGACTTCCGTATCTTCTGGGACAATGCCTACACCATCCATCATCTCTATGATGAACCGGAAAGACAGGATAGCCTTCTGGAAATCCTTGCAGAATGCGAAAAGGCCGGTCATCCGGACCTGGTATATAAGTTCACATCAACTTCTAAGGTAACTTATCCGGGTTCAGGTATTTCCGCCCTGGCTACATCTGAAAACAATATCAAAGACATCCTGGCCAACATGACAGTACAGACTATCGGTCATGACAAGATCAACCAGCTCCGTCACGCTCGTTATTTCGGCAACATCGCCAATGTAAAGAAACATATGAGCCGTCATGCTGCTTTCCTGCGTCCCAAGTTTGAAGCTGTTGAACAGGAACTGGAACGTTCACTGGCTGGTCTGGAGATCGGTACATGGAACTGCCCCAATGGTGGTTACTTCATCTCCTTCGATGCCCTGGAAGGCTGTGCTAAGGCTATCGTAGCCAAGGCTGCTGAAGCCGGTGTAAAGATGACCGGTGCAGGCGCCACATTCCCCTATGGCAAGGATCCCAAAGACAGCAATATCCGTATTGCACCGTCCTTCCCGGAACCGGACGAACTCAAGAAAGCCACAGAAGTTTTTGTACTTAGTGTAAAACTTGTCAGCGTGGATAAGTTTTTGGGTGAATAATTCGGATTAGTCTGTTATACTGTGCAGGGGATTATGTAAACAGAAAATCGGAGTTCTATATGGAAGAGATTAAAGCAGGCATTCCTGAAGAGAGCCTTATTCTCAAGGAAGCCTCTGAAAGTGATAAAGCGGCTGTGACCACAGACACTAAAGAGATCGTTGGTGTCCCTGAGTCCCCGGAAGAAGAGCAGACCGTTGAAGCAACAGAAGCTGCAGAGACAACTGAGACAGAAGAAGTTGCTGAAGCAGAAGGGCCTGTCGAAGATCAGGAAGCCGAATCACTTGGTGATACACAAGTTTATGATGGATTATTAGCCGGTGCAGAACTTGCAGCGGCTATTGATGCTGCCTCTGAAGATGGTGAGGATGCGCCGGACCTGACAACTGAAGTCAGTGTGGATGATCTTGAAAGCAAGATCAATGCGTCCACCGTCATCACCACAGGTCAGGATGAACATACACGTCGTCGTCGCTTCGTTACAGATGATGAAGAAAACGGCGGAAAGAAGCGTAAGCCCATTGTGATCACACTGGTGCTGCTGCTTCTCCTGGCAGGTTTGATCGCAGGCGCTTACTTCCTGATGTATTCATATTTTTCTAACCATTTCTACTCAGGTACTTATATTAATGGTATGGATGTATCAGGCATGACCGTTGCCGAAGTTAAGCAGATGATCTCGGATGAGATCACGACTTATTCCCTGACGATCAAGGGTAAGGATGGTCTGGTAGAAGTTCTGGATGCTGAGAAGCTTGGCTGGTCCTACAACGATGATAATAAAGTCGATGAGATCATGTCCCGTCAGGAACCGGAAAGATGGTTTATGTCCATCTCAAAATCTAAGGCTTACAATTTCAATGCCGGTACCAAGTATGATAAAGATAAAGCATTGGCTTCCTTGCGTGCTCTGGACTTCCTGCAGCCTGAGAATATCATCAAGTCTGAAGATGCTTATCTGACCGAAACAGAAACAGGTGCTACCATTACTCCTGAGATCGATGGTAATGAGGTTATGGTGGATAAGCTGGAAAGCAGCTTTATCAAGGCTCTGGACAATGCGGATAAAGAACTGGATATGACTAATCCGGATCTCTATATTCATCCCCAGGTATTCTCAACAGATGAAAGCATGAATCGTCGTATGAACGACTGGAATGCTATGCTGGCTGTAGAAATCAGTTACAGTTTTGGTGATAATGTTGAACCGGTAGATAAGGCCAAGATCGCTTCTTCACTGCGAGATGATGGTCAGAATGTTACTGTCGATACCACATGGATCAGAGAACTGGTATCTGAGTGGGCCAAGAAGTACGATACATTTGGCAAGGAACGTCAGTTCAAGACTCATAGTGGTTCGGTTGTTACAATTCCTGCCTACACATTGAATACAGGTGAGAAAGATCCTGACACTAAGAAGGAACTGACTCATACATCTGACTATGGCTGGTTACTGGATGAAGAAGGTACAGTCAATGATATGGTCAGTGCTATTAATGACAAGATCTCCGGCTCAAGACAGCCTGTCTTCAAGTATTCTGCACTTGGCTGGGACAATGGTGATCTGACCGGTAACTATGTCGAAGTATCTCTGACTGAACAGCACCTGTGGGTATATCAGAATGGTCAGGTTGTTGTGGATACACCTGTTGTAACCGGTAAGCCTGAAGCCACTCGTGCCACATATGCCGGCTGCTATGCCATCGATGCTAAGAAAGCCCCGGCTACACTGGGTACTGTTGCTACTCAGGGTTATTCAGAAAAGGTTGCCTGGTGGGTTCCCTTTGATGGAGGCCGTGGTCTTCATGATGCTCCCTGGCGTGGTGAATTCGGTGGTCAGATCTATCTGGAGAATGGTTCTCACGGTTGCGTAAACTGCCCGCCGGGCGTAATGGAGCGTATATACAATGCCGTCACCATCGGTGAAGCGGTTGTTGTTTACTAATTCATGACAAACAATAAGAAGAAAAAATCAAACACCGGAAGAGTTTTCACGACGATCTTTCTCGTCGTGGCTCTTGCGGTGTTTTGCTATTCAGCCTATCAGCTGCTGACCACTGTCCTTAATTATCACGCTTCCAATGCGGAATACTCTGAATTGGAGGATGATTTTGCACATCCTATTCCTGAAGACCAGCAATCCTTGCGGACAGATATTCCCCCTGAATTGCAAGGCGAGCTTGTTGAAGAAGCGGCGGTTCCTCTGGAGATCGATTTCGATGAACTTGAAGCCATTAATCCGGATGTTAAGGGCTGGTTGTATGTAGAGGGTATTCCCAGTATCTCTTATCCTATTCTGCTTGGAGAGGATAACGATTTTTATCTCCACCATACCTTCCGTAAAGAGGCACTATTTGCAGGCTCCGTTTTTATGGACTATCAGAATAGCGGGAATTTTTCTGATCCTACCACCATCGTCTATGGTCATAATATGAAAAACGGCAGCATGTTCGGTATGCTGAAAGATATGCGAGATCCGGAAGTTTATGAGGCCAATCCTTATTTCTGGATTCTGACCAAGGATCATGCCTATCGCTATCATATCTATAGTGTCATGAGTACCGACTACATGGGCGAAACCTATACTTTGTTCTCAGGTCCCGGTCCGGGTCTTCTGCAATGGGAGCAGAAGATGCAGTCCCTTTCAGAAGTGCCCAACAAGGTTTTCCTTAGTGAAAATGATCACAGTGTGATCTTATCCACCTGTACTTCAAACAGTACCGTGCGACTGGTAGTCATCGGAAAATGCGTATCCATCGACCGTCCGCCGGTACGTCCCAATATTCCTTATCCTGAACCCAAGGAGGATGACGATGAGCAGAATCAGCCAGACTCAGAGCAAGACTCAGTCCCCGGATCCGGAACAGATCAGGGAGTTTCAGCGTATCGTTGACGACAGTAAGCGTATTGTTTTCTTTGGTGGGGCCGGCGTATCCACAGAAAGCGGCATTCCCGACTTCAGAAGTGTAGATGGTTTGTATAATCAGTCTTATGACTATCCACCTGAAACCATCATCAGTCACAGCTTCTTTAAGGCAAAGCCTGAAGAGTTCTGGCGCTTCTATAAAGAGAAGATGCTGATTACAGATGCCCTGCCCAACAAGGCCCATCTTAAGCTGGCTGAGTTGGAGGCAGCAGGAAAGCTGACAGCTGTTGTCACTCAGAATATCGATGGTCTTCACCAGAGAGCCGGCAGCAAGAGAGTCTATGAACTTCATGGCTCCGTACTGAGGAATTACTGTATGGAATGTGGTGCCTTTTACGATGGCGACTATGTGAAGGCCGATGAAGGCATCCTGCCTATCTGCCCCAAGTGCGGCGGCATGATCAAACCTGATGTCGTGCTTTATGAAGAAGGCCTGGATAATGATGTGATCAATGGTGCGGTAAATGCTATCCGCAAGGCTGATTGTCTGATCATCGGCGGTACATCCCTGGTAGTTTACCCGGCTGCCGGACTCATTGATTATTTCTCCGGAAAATACCTTGTGGTTATAAACAAGACCACCACTTCCCGGGATAATTTCGCGGATCTGGTCATCAATGATCCCATCGGAGAAGTTATGGACTGCATCCATGTATAAGAAAAAACAGGTAATGTTCTAACCTGCAAACAAAGCAAAAAACTCCCGATTTCCTTGCTTTTTTAGCTTGAAGTCGGGGTTTTTCTATGTTATATTAGATGACCGTGAGAGTTTAAATAAACCTTGTCTCCCAAACGTGGGAGGCCAATGACCGAAAGGAGGAAAACAGCATGAATGAATACGAGTTGGCTGTGGTCGTAAGTGCCAAGGTGACAGATGATGTCCGTGCTGCTGTCATCGACAAATGTAAGGGTTACATTGCCCGTTTTGGCGGTGAAGTCAGCGATGTTGAAGAATGGGGTAAGCGCAAGCTGGCCTATCCGATCCAGAAGATGGATGAAGGCTATTATTACTTCGTTTCTTTCAAATCAGACTCAGATTGCCCGAACCACCTGGAAAAAGAGATGCGCATCATGGAAAACGTTCTGCGTTATCTTGTAGTCCGTAAGGATGAATATGATTTCCACATGGCTCCGGCTGCTGAAGAAAAAGTAGAAGAAGCTGCACCTGTTGCTGAAGAAGCTGCTGAAGAAGCACCGGCTGAAGCTGCAGAATAATCCGAAACAAACCTCCGATGAGTTGCCTTTTAGGTAGAAAGCGAGGTAAATATGAATCAAGTCGTATTAATGGGTCGTCTGACCAGAGATCCTGAAGTCCGTTATGGCGGTTCCGATAGCTCTACAGCTATTGCCAGATACACACTGGCTGTTGATCGTCGTTTCAGAAGAGATGGTGAAGCCACTGCTGATTTCATTGGCTGCGTAGCCTTTGGAAGAAACGCTGAGTTCGCTGAGAAATATCTTCGCAAGGGCGTCAAGATTGCCATCGTAGGCCGCATTCAGACAGGTTCCTATACAAACAAGGACGGTGTGAGAGTATATACCACCGATGTTGTTGTTGAGAATCAGGAATTTGCAGAAAGCAAGGCTGCGTCAGATAATGCCAGCAGAACTTATGAGGCCCCGCAGGAACAGCGGAGCACTTACACGGCACCGGATACAGCCGGGGACGGCTTCATGAACATTCCGGAAGGAATCGACGAAGCACTGCCGTTTGTCTGATTATTGAAAGGAGATTAAAGCCATGGCTTATAATAGAGCAGGTGGCCGCGAAGGCGGTTTCAAAAGAAAAGGCGGTTTCCACAGAAGAAAGAAAGTTTGCGTATTCTGCGGTAAAGTCAACAACGGTATCAGCTACAAAGATGCCAACAAGCTGAAAAAGTACATCTCTGAAAGAGGTAAGATCCTTCCCAGAAGAATCACTGGTAACTGCGCTGAACATCAGAGAGCTATCACATCAGCTATCAAGAGAGCCAGACATATGGCTATTCTGCCCTACGTACAGGACTAATTAATCTGTTAGTGTACAGGGCAAATGATATTTGCTATAATGAGAGCACTATTGCTATGCAATAGTGCTCTTTTATCATGGTTAATTAAAGGTGAGATATGAACAACGTCAGTGCCAGCGGACATTTGAAGAAATA
>JAGHUB010000141.1 GCA_018065025.1 Candidatus Equihabitans merdae | reverse complement strand
ATCCTTCAAAACCAGATTTCTGGCTTCCACAAGCCGGGCACGCTCTTCTGCTATCTCAGCATCCTTACTGTGGATGGCCAGCTGACCCGGTCTCTGATAGAAATACAAGCGTCCGCCGGCCAGGCCGCTGGTAACACCTATACCTTGTATCTTTAACATCTGAACTCCTTAATCTGAAGACAAGACCACCAATACGACACCTGAAGACATCTCCAAAGTAACCACATCTTCTGTCACTTCATTGCTGACACACAGGCTGGAACCCTTGGTCAATGTCATCTTATCCACGGGATATTTGACACCTTGAAGACTGACTTCTGTCACCTGATCTGTGATGGGAATCAGGGACAGATATTTTCCGAAAAGATCTGCTTTTTCTGCCTTCCAAAGACCTGAACGGTCCCCCACCATAAAGAGCCGGTTGCTAGGGTCTTCAATGATGGCCGTCACATCCTTTTCATAGGGAATCAGCAGATTCTGAACAACACCCAGAAAATGATCCAGGCGACCGCCGGTGACACCCAGCAGGTGAATCTGGTCCGAGCCCATATCCAGAGCCGTCAAAATGGCAGCTTCTGTGTCCGTAAAATCCTTTTCTGCAGGAAATGTTCTGACCTCTGTCCCGGATGCCTTAACCTTGGCCAATACTTCCGGGGCGATACTGTCATAGTCTCCCATAAGACAATGAGGCATCCTACCGATAGACTCCAGAGCATTCATGCCCCGGTCGGCAGCCAGAATAATGGCTTCCGGCAGATCTTCAATTCTCTGTTTTAAAAAGGCGGCATCTATCGTGCCGCCTCCTACTATAATCGTCTGCATATATGATTTGCTCCGAAATTCAAGGGCGATTAATCTTCGTATTCTTTGAAGATCTCCATGAATTCCTTAACTTTACCTTCAATATCGCCGCCGTAAACAGCGCTGCCGGCTACGATGACATTAGCACCGGCTTCCAGTACGGTGCGGACATTAGAAGCTTTAATACCACCATCAACTTCGATATCGAAGCTAAGACCTCTGTCGTCACGCATCTTCTTAAGATCCATGATCTTCTGAGTGGATGAAGGAATATAAGACTGGCCGCCATAACCCGGCACAACAGTCATGACCAGAACCATATCTACCTGATCCAGATAGGGTTCGATCTCTGAAAGAGGAGTAGCGGGATTAAGAGTGATACCAACCTTCTTACCGAAAGAACGAATCTTGTCAATAACAGCCTGGCAATCCGGGGCTGCTTCTACATGGAAAGTGATCAGGTCAGAACCTGCATTGGCAAAAGCTTCAATATAGCGAACAGGATCATTGATCATCAGATGAGTATCAAAGAAAGTCTCTGTATGCTTTCTTAATGTGGCAATAACCGGCACACCAATAGAAATATTGGGAACAAACATACCGTCCATAACATCCAGATGCAGATACTGTGCACCGGAGCTCTGTGAACGTTCAACATCTTCACCCAGATGAGCAAAGTCAGCGGACAGGATTGAAGGGGACAAGATAATCATTATTGGTACCTCCGTTTTTCCATCTCATATAGTTCTTCATATAAAGCTTTGTAATTCTCGTAACGAATAGGGCTGATCAGACCATCCCGCAGAGCATCCTTGACACCACACTTAGGTTCATTAAGGTGGACACAGCTGTCAAAGTAACAATCCTTGGTATAAGGAGCAAACTCGGGATAATAATCCTTCAGAGCTTCCTTCTCCATACTCCTCAATTCAAAAGCTGTAAATCCGGGAGTATCCATCAGATACGTTCCTTCGGATAATGGAATCAGCTGGGCATGGCGGGTAGTATTCTTACCTCGCATCAGCTTTCGTGAGATATCGCCAACTTCCATGGTAATCTCACTTTGCAAAGTGTTCGTCAATGAAGACTTGCCCACACCGGAAGGGCCGGCCAGAACAGTGGTCTTGCCTTCCAGGCGCTCTCTCAATGCTTCAAGGCCGATACCCGCTTTAACACTGATGGGCAGCAATTCGCACTGAGCGCCGCAATAGGCTTCCCGGAAAGCTTCGATCTCTCCTTCTTTAGCCAGATCGCATTTGTTAAATCCAACAAGACAGGGGACATGTTCGGTTTCCATAGAAACCAGAAAACGATCCAGCAAGGTCAGGTTGGGAGCCGGTGTGCCAAATGAGAACAAAACCAGAGCCTGGTCTACATTGGCTGAAGCCGGACGGATCAGGGAATTCTTCCGTGGCAGGATCTCTTCGATCCAGCCTTCTTTATCGCCCTCATCCTGAATGGTGATCATGACATCATCACCTACCAGAGGCTTAATCTTCTGCTTACGGAAGATTCCTCTTGCTTTACATTCATAAATGCCGGATTCTCCTATGTGAACATAATAGAATCCGGCAATACCTTTAATAATCTTACCTTTTATCATTATGATGCAGTGAAGGGCACGGTCCAATTAGCACGAATGACATAGCTGCCGTTGACCTGCTCATAAAGGTGAACAATACCTGTTGAAACATCCTGTGCACCCTGAGCTTTCAGCTCATAAGGGAATGCAATAGAAGCACCTTCTGCCAGAGTGGTTTCGGTATTCTGACCATTGACTGTCTGTTCCAGAGTCAGCTTGTAGGGGCCGTTTGTGTAGTTGCTGGGAGCACCCAGTCTCTGTGAACAGGACATATTGGAAACCGGACCGGCCTGCTGGTTTGTGGGCTGGCCTGCTGCCTGTGCATTCATGGCATCCGGATCTTCCACGTTGATGGTCAATGTAACAGTAGAACCCTGAGGAATCTCTGTACCACCGGCAGGATCCTGACCCATAACTTCACCGTAACCAACGTTGTCGCTGTGACCATATGTGAAGGCTACGTTAAGACCCATACCCTGCAGAATGCTTACAACTTCATCCTGACCAAGACCGCCATAGGAGCTGATGGTAACCATCTCACCTGTGATGGGCTGTTCCGGTGTAGAGGATTCCTGAGGTGCCGGACCATTGCTGATGGTCAATGTGATGATAGCAGTCTTGTCAACAACTTCACCAACACCCGGTGTAACGGCAATAACATTATTAACAGCTACTGTATCGCTGGCAGCCTGTTCGATATTGACATTGGCGAAACCTGCTGCAGCCAGCTGGCTCTGAGCATCAGCCATGGGCTTGCCAAGAACGTCAGGAACGGCTACGGATGCAGGACCGCTGCTTCTGTAATACTTGATTTCTGAACCTTCTTCAACAGAAGTACCGGCAACCGGATCCTGACGAATGATAAGACCCTTGTCCTTATCGGCAGGTTCTTCACCGGCATAGACAGCTTTAAGACCAAGATTGGTCAGAACTGTTTCAGCTTCCTGTTCTGTCAGATCGACGATAGAGGGAACCTGAACGGCATTGGCCAGCGGTTCTGTGGATTCAACAACAGATGTTACTGAAGATTCTACAGATTCAGCCTTATTGCCACCCTTGAAGATACCGGCAGCACGACCGATAAAGAAGATCAGGATAACGATGATGATAGCACCGATGACGAAACCACCGATGGTCATGATCTTCTCCAGCGGGCTTGTGGGATCGTCATCTTCGTCTTCGAAATCTTCGCGACGACTTCTTCTGCGAGGTCTTACATCCTCTTCTTCATCATCCTGACTGAAATAGCTCTCACCATAAAGATCATCATCGTCATCATCCATGAAGGATGTTTTGCCGGAAGAAGCTGTGCTTGTCTCTGAAACAGACTTGCTTGCGGACTTGCCTGAGGTAGCGCTCTTTCTGTCAGAAACAGAACGGATAGCGGCCACTTCTGCTGCAGACATAGCTACAGTCTTGGCATGGTCTGACAGGGGTACCAGTGATACGAACTGACCATTGGGATCTACCAGAGAATGCTTCAGATCTTCGATAACTTCATCCACATTGGCATAACGGCGATCGGCACCCTTCTGTGTACACTTGTAGATGATCTGTTCCAGGGAATAAGGCAGATCCGGTGTGTATTTTGAAGGCGGATCCATCTCATCCTGCAGATGCTTGATAGCAATGGCAACAGTTGTGTCACCATCGAAGGGAACTCTGCCGGTAACCATCTCATACAGGGTAATACCCAGAGAATAGATATCAGACTTGGCATCGGCGGAACCGCCGCGAACCTGTTCCGGAGAGCTATAGTGGACAGAACCCATGGCATTTGAGGAGATGGTGTTGGAAGAAGCAGCCTTGGCGATACCAAAGTCTGTTACTTTGACCTTACCATCTGTGGAAATGATGATGTTCTGAGGTTTGACATCTCTGTGAACGATACCGGCTGAGTGTGCGGCAGCCAGACCCATACATACCTGAATAGCGATGCTGGTGGCTTCACGAACAGAAAGCTTGCCTTTCTTTGAGATATACTCTTTCAGAGTGATGCCTTCCACCAGTTCCATAACGATATAGTACACACCGTTATCATCGCCTACGTCGAATACATTGACGATATTGGGATTGGCCAGACCCGCAGCAGCCTGGGCTTCGCGGGTGAACTTCTTGACGAAATTGTTATCACTCTTGAATTCCGCTTTCATGACCTTAACAGCCACGGAGCGTTCCAGTTTATTATCTTTTGCCTTATAGACATCAGCCATGCCGCCTGAACCGATACGTCCAACGATCACATAGCGATTACCTAATACTGCGCCTGCTTTTAACATATTACTCTACCTCTTCACTGTCCGGTTTGACTAAGACCACGGCTATGTTGTCTTTTCCGCCATTTTCATTGGCTGTCCGGATTAGTTTGTCTACTTTTTCTTTTAAGCTTAACGGTTCTTCCAGGATATGGCAGATCTCAACATCGTCTACCATA
>JAGHUB010000200.1 GCA_018065025.1 Candidatus Equihabitans merdae | reverse complement strand
GAGGTATACTATGGGTTTAATTAGTGCAGCACTTGGTGCAGCAAGTGGCGTTCTTGCCGATCAGTGGAAAGAGTACTTCTATTGTGATGCTATCGATCCCCAGATCCTGGTTGTAAAAGGTCAGAAGCGCACAAGCGGCCGTTCTACCAATACAAAGGGCAGTGACAACATCATCACTAAAGGTTCTGTCATCGCAGTTGCCGACGGTCAGTGCATGATCATCGTTGACAATGGTAAAGTCACAGAAATCTGTGCTGAACCCGGTGAATTCGTATACGACAGCTCAACAGAACCCTCTATCTTCTCAGGCAGCCTGGGCGAAGGTATCAAAGAATCTTTCGCAAACTTTGGTAAGCGCTTCACTTTCGGTGGCGAACCGCCCAAGGATCAGAGAGTGTACTACTTCAATACAAAAGAACTGCCGGGCAACAAGTACGGTACAGCCAATCCGGTTCCCTTCCGTGTTGTTGACAGAAACATCGGTCTGGACATCGATATTTCCGTTAAGTGCTTCGGTGAATACAGCTATCACATCATCGACCCCATCCTGTTCTACACAAACGTTTGCAACAATGTAGCCGATGATTATCGTCGCAGCCAGATCGACAGCCAGCTGAAGACAGAACTGCTGACAGCTCTGCAGCCGGCCTTCGCCCGTATCTCAGAAATGGGCATCCGTTACTCAGCTCTGCCGGGTCACACAACAGAACTGGCTGACGCTCTGAACGCTGAGCTTTCCGCTAAATGGCGTAACCTTCGTGGTATCGAAATCGTTTCCTTCGGCGTATCTTCAATCAAGGCTGACGAAGAAGACGAAAAGATGATCAAAGAACTGCAGCGCAATGCTGTATTCCGCGATGCCAACATGGGTGCCGCTCAGATGGTTGGTGCTACATCTGCCGCTATGCAGGCAGCTGCCAGCAATACAGCCGGTGCTATGACTGGTTTCATGGGCATGGGTATGGCCCAGAATGCCGGCGGCATGAACATTCAGAATATGTATGCTATGGGTGCTCAGCAGCAGGCCGCCGCACAGGCAGCAGCTCCCGCCCCCGCTCCGGCAGCTCCCGCTGCTGATGCATGGACATGTTCCTGCGGCGCAACTGTATCCGGTAATTTCTGTCCGGAATGCGGTGCTAAGAAACCCGCTCCCGTAGCTGCTGATGGTTGGACATGCTCTTGTGGCGCTGTCAATAAAGGCAAATTCTGCTCCAATTGTGGTGCCAAGAAGCCGGCCGGTGTTCCCCAGTACAAGTGCGATAAGTGCGGTTGGGAACCGGAAGACAAGACAAATCCGCCCAAGTTCTGTCCAGAATGCGGCGATCCCTTTGACAACAACGACATCGTTGGTTAATCTGGGGGACATTAATAAGTAACATGTGATTTTGAACCTCCGGAGAGCTATCTCCGGAGGTTTATTTATTTACAAAAACTTGCATTTTCAAGGGATATAGGATAGATTATTCAGAAATGCGTGAAAGGGGAAAATGATGTTATTTCTGAAGATTCTGCTGACAGAATTCAT
>JAGHUB010000266.1 GCA_018065025.1 Candidatus Equihabitans merdae | reverse complement strand
CTGAAAAAAGCGGTGGATGAAACGAAGGATCAAAGCTATGTCCTCTATGCCATGACCCAGGAACAGCTGGGGCACACCTTGTATCCCCTTGGAAATATGCGGAAATCCGAGGTTCGGCAGCTGGCGGAAGCAAACAGTTTCATCAATGCTGCGAAGCCGGACAGTCAGGATATCTGTTTTGTACCGGATGGTGATTATGGCAATTTTCTGGAACGTTATACCGGTAAACGCTATGAGCCCGGTGCATTTTTAGATACAGAGGGAAATGTCCTGGGTACCCATAAAGGAACCGTGCGTTATACCATCGGTCAGCGAAAAGGCCTTGGCATCGCTTTGGGAAAGCCCATGTATGTCAAAGCGATCAATGTCAAAGATAATACAGTAACACTTTGTGAAGATCATGACTTGTATTCAGATTCATTGACTGCCACCGAATTCAATTGGATCAGCGGCGAGGCTCCGACGACAGCAATAAAATGTCAGGCCAAAATACGCTACCGACATAAAGAACACCCGGCTACTGCATATCCCATGCCCGACGGCACAGTGCATGTCACATTTGAACAGCCCCAGAGGGCCATTACACCGGGACAGGCAGTTGTCCTATACGATGATGATATTGTTCTGGGCGGCGGCAGGATAATTTAATAAACTATTATTTTCAAGGAGAAATAGATATGGCTTCTGTAGTTGCAGTATGTATCAGCGAAAAAAAAGGAACCATGAAACATCCTGTGGAACAAATTGAGGTAAAGCTTAATCACGGCATTATTGGGGACGCCCATGCCGGAGACTGGCACAGGCAGATCAGTCTTCTTGCCTCAGAAAGTGTGGATAAGATGAAGGCGGTATTTCCGGATATTCCGATAGGGGCCTTTGCGGAAAATATCCTGACAGAAGGAATCCAAGTGGCCGCACTTCCCATCGGCACCCAGCTCATGGTGGGCGATACTGTCCTTGAGATTTCTAAAATCGGCAAAGAATGCCATAAAGACTGTGCGATCCGAAAGCAGGGTGGTGATTGTGTTATGCCAAGAGAAGGCGTATTTGCTATCGTGCTGAAAGAAGGAAGGATCAAAGGCGGTGATGAAATTTTGCCTATTCAATAACAGCAGGGCCTATTTTGAGATAATGCTGTTTTATAACTCTATAAAACCCTCGGCACAAGGCCGAGGGTCTTAATCATAGCTTAGCTAGATTTAGTTTACATAATCTGTCTGAACATGGCTTCGAAATCAGCAATTGTAGCCGGTTTCGGGTTGCCCGGTGCGCAGGCATCAGCGGCAACAGATTCGCACAGGAAAGGCAGATCTTCTTCCTTGATGTCAAGCTTGGTGGGGATACCTACGTCAACAGACAGCTGTCTGACAGCGTCGATAGCGGCTTTACGATATTCAGCTTCGGACATACCTGTTGTATCAACATCGAAAGCTTCAGCGATATCTTTGAACTTTGTGCCGGTGCATTCCTGGTTGAATTCCATAACGATGGGAAGCATCATAGCGCAGGCAACACCGTGAGGTGTGTCATAAACGGCACCCAGTGTATGAGCCATGGAATGAGCGATACCAAGACCTACATTGGAGTAAGCCATAGCTGTGACAT
>JAGHUB010000041.1 GCA_018065025.1 Candidatus Equihabitans merdae | reverse complement strand
TGACAGAACAGGCCATCCGAAACGGAAGTGCTTATCTTGTCCTTCTGGCGTCCGATGCATCAGAAGGTACCCGCAAGAAGTTCAATGATCATTGTCAGTATTATGATGTACCGATCTGCTATGTCAGTTCCAAAGAAGTTCTTGGCAAGGTGCTTGGTAAAGAGTACCGGGCAGTAGGTGCAGTGATAGATGAAAATCTCAGTGCTGTTATCTTAAAACAGTACGACCAGGAAACATGTAGATAGTAACGGAGGGAGTTTAATGGCAAAAATCAGAGTCCACCAGTTGGCAAAAGAGCTGGGCATCGATAAACGCGAGGTGGCTGAGTATCTTCTGGGCAAAGGATACAAGGGTATCACCGCTGTAAGTAATGTTCCGGATCATGAAATCGATATTCTTCGTACACAGTACGGCAAAGCACAGGCTAAACCTGCTGAAAATCAGGCTGCTGAGAAGCCGGTTCAGACTGCTGCTGAAAAAACAGCCGATGCTGAGGATAAACCCAAGAAGAAGACCATCGTTCGTGTCTTCAGAGAACAGAATGCAACTGAAAAGCTGCAGACCAGAAAAGTTAAGAAGCCGGCTCCGGCTCCTGTAAAAGAAGAAAAGCCTGCTGCAGAAAAAGCCGCAGCACCGGTAAAAGAAGCTCCGGTTAAGGAGACTCCTGCCAAGGAAGCACCGGTTAAAGAAGCTCCGGCTAAAGCAGCTGCCGTAGAAGAAAAGAAAGCTCCGGCACCGGCTAAGCAGGAGAAGGTTGAAGCTGCACCGGTTAAGGAAACTCCGGCTCCGGCAGCCAAGGCTGAAAAAGCACCTGAGAAGAAAGCTGCCGAAACAGCAGCTGTTAAAGAAGCACCCGCAAAACAGTCTAATGACAGAAGATCTCAGGATGACAACAGAAAAGATCGTCCGAGAAATCAGCATCAGGGCCAGAACCGTGACGGCGGCCGTGATGGTGGCAGACAGGGTGGCTTCCGTCAGGGCCAGAATCGTGATCATGCTCAGAATAATGGTCGTCCTTCAGGCAATCATCGTCCCTCCGGTGAAGCTTCCGACGGCAGAAGAGACAATCGCGACGGCAAGAAGAACATTATCCGCACACCCAGAACAGACCGCAATGCCCAGGGCGGCCGTCCTTTCGGTGGCGACAACAGAGGCAGAGGTGCATCTGCAGTGGCAGCTGCTCCTACTGACAGCTCATTAGCTAAGAAGACAACACGTGATTATCGTGATAACAAGCGTCATGATAAGGAACGTGACGAGAGACGTAAAGGCCAGGAAGGCTTCGGCGCACGTAAGGATGGACGTCAGTTCCAGAAAGTGCCTAAGGCTCTTCAGGCTCAGCGTCCTAAAGAAACACCTAAGAAAGAAGAGAAGGTAACAGAGATCACCTGTCCGGAGAGAATCACTATCCGTGAACTGGCCGAACGTATGAAGATCCAGGCTACTGTTATCGTTAAGAACCTCTTCATGAAGGGTGAAATGGTTACCGTTAACCACGAAGTAACCTTCGACAAGGCTACCGATATCGCTATGGAATACGATATTCTGGTTGAGCCGGAAGAAAAAGAAGACGTTATCGGCGCCCTGCTGGCTGAGGAAGAGGACGATGAGAAACTGATGGTTTCACGTCCGCCTGTTGTCTGCGTCATGGGTCACGTTGACCATGGTAAGACATCCCTGCTGGATGCTATCCGTAACACTCATGTAACTGACAGAGAAGCCGGTGGTATCACACAGCACATTGGTGCTTACATGGTATCTGTTAAGGGTCAGAAGATTACATTCCTGGATACACCGGGTCACGAAGCTTTCACAGCCATGCGTATGCGTGGTGCCAGCTCCACAGATATCGCTGTTCTGGTAGTTGCTGCTGATGATGGTGTTATGCCTCAGACTGTTGAAGCTATCAACCATGCCAAGGCTGCCGGTGTTGAGATCATCGTTGCCATCAACAAGATCGATAAGGTCGGTGCCAATATTGACCGCGTTAAGCAGGAACTGTCACAGTATGAACTGATCCCCACCGATTGGGGCGGCTCTACAGAATTCTGTCCGGTATCTGCCAAGACACAGGAAGGTCTGGACGACCTGCTGGATATCATCCAGCTGACTGCCGAAGTTAACGAACTGAAGGCTAACCCCAACAGAAAGGCCAGAGGTCTTGTTCTGGAAGCCAAGCTGGACAAAGGTCGTGGTCCTGTTGCCACTATCCTGATCCAGAAGGGTACACTGCGTCAGGGTGATTTCATCGCCTGCGGTTCTGCCTATGGTAAAGTTCGTGCTATGACAGATGAAAAGGGTAAGAACCTGAGCAAGGCTACACCTTCTATGCCGGTAGAGATCATTGGTCTGAGCTCCGTACCGTCAGCCGGTGAAGTTCTGGTTGCCCTTAAGACAGATAAAGAAGCCAAACAATTCG
>JAGHUB010000093.1 GCA_018065025.1 Candidatus Equihabitans merdae | reverse complement strand
TGGCAGCAGCACCCTTCATCGTCATCATCGTGGTGGTGATGATGGTGTTCGTGATCGTGGCAGCAGCACACTTCGTCATCATCGTGGTGTGATGATGGTGGTCATGACCGCAGCAGCATTCTTCGCCATCTTCGTGATGGTGGTGATGGTGATGATGTCTTGCTACCTCAGCCTTGACTTCTTCCATCAGTTCACTTTCATCGGTACGGCCTTTCTCCAGAGCTTCCATAACAACAGCACCGTCCAGTTTTTCTACCGGAGTGGTGATGATCATAGCATTGGGGTTAAGACCACGGATGATACCGCAGATTTCTTCAATGCGTTCCTCTGTTGCCTTGGCTGTATCTGTACGGCTAAGAACGACAGTTCTGGCGAACTGCAGCTGGTTGCTGTAGAACTCGCCGAAGTTGTCCATATACATCTTGACCTTGTTAACGTCAGCTACTGTAGTGAAGCTGTTAAGCATAACAGTTTCGTCATTCAGATCCTGAACAGCTTTGATAACATCAGACAGCTTACCAACGCCTGACGGCTCGATCACGATACGATCCGGATGATAAGTATCAATAACTTCTTTCAGAGCTCTGCCAAAATCACCAACCAGTGAGCAGCAGATACAGCCGGAGTTCATTTCACGAACTTCGATACCGGCTTCCTGCATGAAACCGCCGTCGATACCGATTTCACCAAATTCATTTTCAATAAGAACTACCTGCTGGCCCTTAAGGGGACCGGCCAGAAGTTTCTTGATCAGAGTTGTCTTACCTGCACCAAGAAAACCGGAGATAATGTCGATCTTGGTGGCTTCAGAATTAACAGTATTTGTCATAATATCCTCCTTAACCAATTACAGCACGGTGGAAGACTTTCTTACCCTTCTTGATCTTCACGCCATTTGTCAGCTGGTCAGCTGTCACTTTAACGTCAATGCTGGATACCTTTTCACCATCGAAGGCTACGCCGCCCTGCTGGATCAGACGTCTGGCTTCGCCATTGCTGGAGCAAAGTCCGCAGCGAACCAGAAGAGCCATAGCACCCATACCCTCGGCAGGAACTTCATCAGCTGCGATGGTTGTGGTGGGCATATTTTCATCACTGCCGCCACCGGCAAACAGTGCATGGGATGTTTCTCTGGCCTTATCAGCTTCTGCCTTACCGTGAACAAGAGAAGTCAGCTCATAAGCCAAAACTTCTTTCTTTTCGTTGATGCGGCTGTCTTCCCATTCATCCATGGCTTTGATTTCGTCCAGGGACAGGAATGTCAGCATGCGCAGACACTTCATAACGTCGGCATCATCAACATTTCTCCAATACTGGAAGAATTCGAAAGGTGTGGTCTTGTTGGGATCCAGCCAGACAGCACCATTAGCTGTCTTACCCATCTTCTTACCTTCTGAGTTAAGAAGCAGGGTGATGGTCATGGACTGAGCCTTGGCATCCTGTTCTTCCAGGCCAAGCTTACGACGGATCAGTTCACGGCCGCCCAGCATGTTGCTCCACTGGTCATCGCCACCGAACTGAAGGTTGCAGCCATACTTCTGATAGAGCATATAGAAGTCATAGCTCTGCATGATCATATAGTTGAATTCCAGGAAACTTAAGCCCTGTTTCATGCGCTGCTTGTAGCATTCGGCTCTCAGCATGTTGTTAACTGAGAAATAAGGACCTACTTCACGGAGAACTTCAACATAGTTGAGGTCCAGCAGCCAGTCAGCATTGTTGACCATCAAAGCCTTGCCTTCAGAGAAGTCGATGAAACGTTCCATCTGCTTCTTGAAGCATTCACCATTGTACTGGATGGTTTCTTTGGTCATCATCTTACGCATATCAGAACGACCTGAAGGATCGCCGACCATAGCTGTACCACCACCAATCAGGGCGATGGGCTTATTGCCGGCTTCCTGCAGACGCTTCATCAGACAAAGAGCCATGAAGTGACCGACATGAAGGCTGTCGGCTGTGGGGTCGAAACCGATATAGAAAGTGGCTTCGCCATTATTTACAAGATTTCTGATTTTTTCTTCATCGGTAACCTGAGCAATCAAGCCTCGTTCTACCAGTTCTTCATAGATTCCCATGATTAATAATCTTCCTTTGTATTCTGAAATAAAATGCTTTTACTTGACGAATTTATTGATGGCTTCTTCCAGTTTCTTCAGGGATTCCTCATCGCCTGAATTAACGGCATCCACCAGACAATGTTCAATATGATCGGTGAGGATCAGCTTAGTGACATTGTTGATGGCAGACTTAACAGCCGCTAACTGGATAACCACATCTGCGCAATCCCGTCCGTCTTCTACCATACGGCGAACAGATTCCAGATGGCCGATAGCCCTGCTCAAACGATTCAGCACCTGCTTGGTATTGGTATGAACATGGCCGTGGTTATGCAGATGGGTACTGTCTTCGTGGTCATGACTATAGACATGCCCTTCTGCATCAACGTGAGTGTGTACGCTCATAAATTACTCCGCAGTGCTTTCAGTCGGTTCTTCAACTGCAAAAACGTAGCTGGATTCATCGGTAACTTTCAGTTTAGCCAGAACCTTTTCATCGCGAGTGATGGTGCTTTCTTCTCTCCAGGCAGCAACAGTTTCTTCAAGGTTAGCAGCCTTACGTTCATTGGCGATGCTTTCCATCTTGGAGGCTGTAGCTTCCGGATCATTGAAAGAATCAACACGAACGATATAGAGACACTCGTTGTCTTCGCCTTGGATAACCTTGTCAGCAATTTCGCCTTCACCAAGACCATCAATGGCTTCCATAACGGCAGCATTCAGAGTGCTGTCGCTGTTGTCATTGGTTGAGAAGTGGAAGACAGATGTAGCGGCATTTTCCATGACGCTGTCAGCGATAGCTTCCATATCGGCAGTTGCCGGATTCTTCTCAGCTTTGAGCTTGTCCAGAATCTCTTCGGCGGCAGCTTCGGCCTCTTCCTTTGTTACGCCATTTGTACCATTGTAACGAAGAGTTACCAGAGTAACAGATGTCTGAGCAGCTTCTTCCTCGCTGACTTCAGTATCAACATCAGCAGCTATAGGCTCAAGCATCAGGCTCTGAGTCTTCAGCAGGTTAAGGACATTGATAACGTCTGCCTTAGAGGCACCTACTGACTTGAGAACATCATCACCGTTCTTGGTGACATAAGCATCAGCGACCTGTTCGATCTCAGCCTTGTCTTCATCTGTGAGAGCAACGCCCATCTCTTCGGCATGCTGGCGAACCAGAGTATAATCTTCCAGCTCTGTCAAAGCAGTGTTACGCATCTCATCGCCGTATGTCATACCGGATTCAGCATCGAATTCCTGATCATACATACCGCTGCCGGAACCCATCATAGTCATCCACTGGGACATCTCAGCCTGCTGATATCTGGTATAGAAAGCTAATGAACCAAGAGAAATAGCTTCACCGTTGACAGTTGAAACAGCTTTGCTGCCGGGAATGCCCTGACCACAACCGGCCAGAAGACCAAGACCCATAACGGCTGCAACACCTACAGCAGCAACTTTCTTAAATAAACTCATATGATTAAACCTCCTGTTTAATTCGTATTCTCGGCAAAACATTATAGACTTTTTCTTAACATTGGGCAAGTGCCTTGCAAAATGCCAGAAGATTTGCCAGCATCTCTTTTTCTGTGCGGGGTCCCTTATATAAGAAGCAGGGCTGACCGCTGTAAACGTGGAAGGAGAAAGCTCCTTTCCATTTGGCCAGAAGTGAAGGCAGCTTGCCGGCATCAAATGCCGGTTTAGGCAGCACATTCAGTCGGATCTCGGAAGGCATCTCCTTAATTTCTGTCATAGAAGCGGCATGGGCATAGGCCTTGATCCGGGCTATGCTAAGCAGATTCTTTACGCTCTTAGGCAATTCTCCAAAGCGGTCCATCAGCTCATCGGACATATCCTCGTAGTCATTGTCATTTTCGATCAGGGCGATGCGCTTATAAACATCCATCTTCTGGAAACCATCCGGAATATACTTATCCGGAATAAAGGCGTTGACGTTCAGATCTACCAGAGTTTCGTAGGATTCCTGCTCATTCTCACCCTTGGCGATACGAACAGCTTCCGACAGCATCTTGCAGTAGAGATCGTATCCGACAGCTTCCATATGGCCGTGCTGTTCAGCCCCCAGCAGGTTGCCGGCACCGCGAATCTCCAGGTCTCTCATGGCGATCTTGATACCGGATCCCAGCTCCGTAAACTCTCGAATAGCTGCCAGTCTCTTCTCTGCCACTTCCTTCAGGACTTTGTCACGGCGATACATCAGATAAGCATAAGCCGTGCGGTTGGAACGACCGATACGTCCTCGCAGCTGATAGAGCTGGGACAAGCCCATGCGATCGGCATCCTGAATGATCATGGTATTGACGTTGGCTATATCCAGGCCGGTCTCAATAATGGTTGTGGTGACCAGAACATCGATTTCACCATTAATGAAATCAACCATGATATTTTCTAATTCATGCTCTGCCATCTGCCCATCTGCATAAGCCACATTGGCTTCCGGTACCATATTCTGGATACGGCGACAGACATCGGCGATGTCACGGACCCGGTTATAAACATAATAGACCTGGCCATGACGGTTCAGCTCACGGCAAATAGCTTCACGAACCAGTTCTTCATTGTATTCCAGGACATAGGTCTGGATAGGCACACGGTCCTGAGGCGGTTCTTCCAGAACTGACATATCACGGATACCGATCAGGCTCATGTGAAGGGTTCTGGGAATGGGGGTGGCCGTCAAAGTAAGGACGTCCACGTTCTGGCGCATTTCCTTGATACGTTCCTTATGGGTAACACCGAAACGCTGCTCTTCATCCACGATGAGAAGGCCCAGATTCTTGAATGAAATATCCTTGGACAGAAGGCGGTGAGTACCAATAACAATATCCACCTTACCTTCCTTCAGGTCAGCGATGGTTTTATTCTGCTGAGCTGTGGAACGGAAGCGGCTCATAAGATCCACACGGACCGGGAAGTCACGCATTCTCTGGGAAAATGTATTGTAATGCTGCTGGGCCAGGATGGTGGTGGGTACCAGAACCACGACCTGACGATCTTCCTGAACAGCCTTGAAGGCTGCGCGAAGGGCAATCTCTGTCTTGCCGTAGCCTACATCACCACAAACCAGACGGTCCATGATCTTGCCGCTTTCCATGTCTCGTTTGACGTCTTCGATGGCAGACAGCTGATCGTCGGTTTCTTCATATGGAAAGAGTTCTTCAAACTCTCTCTGCCAGGGAGTATCGCTCTGACAACGGTAGCCCTGACCAGCCTGTCTGGCAGCGTATAACTTCACCAGATTGGCAGCTACACCACTGACGGCCTTCTTGACCTTGGCCTTTGTGTTCTGCCATTCATTTCCGCCGATCTTATTAAGACGGGGGGCATGACCATCGGCACCGCTGTATTTCTGCAGCACATCCAGCTGAGTAGCCAGAATATAAAGGTTGCTTCCTTTATACTCCAGTTTAATGTAATCCTTCTGGGCACCAGACACCGTCATTTTCTCGATACCACGGTAAATGCCTAGACCATAATTCTCGTGAACCACGTAGTCCCCTACAGAAAGTTCAGAGAATCCGGCGATCTTCTCACCGGAATATTTGGCTTTCTTTCGTTTCTTCTTTTTCTTCTTTTCTCCGAAAATGTCACTTTCAGAGATCAGGACGAACTTGGTCAGGGGATACTCAAAGCCACGGCTGGCATGACCATATTGAACCATGATCTCACCGCTTTGAAGCACATGATCCTTATCTTCGGAATAGAAAGCATGAAGACCGTACTGTTCCAGATCATCAGCCAGGCGGCGGGCTCTGGTATGTGAACCTGAGATCAGCAGGACTTTGTAGCCCCGCTTATGATAGCGTTCCAGGTCATGAACCAGGAATTCGAAGCTATTATTATAGGTATTAACGGCCTGTACAGACATGCCGTAGGTTTCTCTTGGTGTGAAATACTTCCGCTGAACATCTAATGCAGACAGGGTGACGCAGCGACTTTTCTCCAGACGTCCCAGAATATCTTCTGTGCTGAGTACCTGGGGAATCTGGCTCTTATCGAAGTCTCCCTGTTCCAGACGACGCTTTACACTTTCGGAGAATTCCAGTTCAACGGCTTCCAGGGCAGCGCCGATACGGTTGGGTTCTGACAGGATGAAAAGAGTCTTCTTTTTGTCAAACCAATCCATGAAGGGAGTTCTTTTAGTGCCGGTGCTGTCATGGGCCGGATAGATCAAAGCCTTCTTCAGAGACTTTACAGAACGCTGTGTCTCTGCATCGAACTGACGTAGGGATTCCAGATCATCACCGAAGAATTCCAGTCGATAAGGAAGATCTGATGTGATGTTCCAGATGTCCAGAATGTCACCACGGACCGCAAACTGGCCGGGCATCTCAACGGCTGCATAGCGCTCATAGCCCATTTCTCCCAGTTTATGAATGACCAAAGCCAGATCTGTTTCCTGGTCTTCAGTGAATTCCAGTATCTGCTTCTCGAAGGATTCTCTTGCTGTGATATAGTCCATCAAAGCCTGTGCCGGTACGATGACAGTGGTTCCATGTCCCAATGTGACACGTTCCAGTGCACGGATGCGCTGACGCTCTAAAACATTTCCTGAAATATCGGCTTCGAAGAAAAGCAGGTCCTTGGCGGAATACAGACAGGCTTTTGGCTCGTAGAAACGATAGTTCTCATAGAAAGAACGGGCAGCCAGATCATTTTCCGTAACGATAACGGTCTGGGGGCTGTCATAGGACAGGCCGTAAGCCAGATGTGCCCGCTGGGCTTCGATACATCCGGTCACAGAGATAACGCCCTGTTTTCCCAGGGCGTCTCGTACTGCCTGATATTCAGATAGTTCTTCCAGTGGTTTGATATATGTCTGCATGATTACCTGTTACTGTTCCTGCTCTGCCTGAAGTCTTCTGGCTTCTCGTTCTGCCTGAGCTTTGCGGCGAGCTTCTTCTTTGAG
>JAGHUB010000176.1 GCA_018065025.1 Candidatus Equihabitans merdae | reverse complement strand
CTGTCAATTCTTTTGATAAGGAAATGTAACGAGGATAGATGGTATCATCGGCTTCGTTATATCTGGCTTCAGAGATGTAATCGAACCATACGGTGTTGACCATATTGTTGTACTGTGCAGCGATGCTGTTTCTTTTTTCTGTATCGCAGATAGCTTCAAATTTACCTTTGACACCTGTGAAGCTGCCGTCCTTATTCTGAATACCGGCTGCCGTCTTCCAGCTTGACATGTTGGATTCGCTCTCTTTGTCTTCGGCATTGACGTAATTCAGACACTGACTGAGAAGAGCCTTTGCTTTTGTCTGGCCATCGAAATATCTGTTCAAGTCTGCAACACAGGCTTCTCTCTGATCTGCAGGCATGTCATTCAGAAGATTGGCGGCCAGGATCTTTGAGTTAACGACCAGGGATTCAAGCTTAAATCCGGTATCAAGGATGGTATTGACTTTGTTGATATAGCCGCTGGCTTTCAAGGCTGCTTCGCCGCCAAGTTTTGAACTGCAGCAGTTGATCTTATAAGCCTTTTCATAGATGTTGTCCGGCATGGAGGATACTTCTGCCTGAGTACCTTCTACGTAGGATGCGCAGGTATTCAGCTTATTGATGAACTGGGCTGTATCTGTGCTTGAGTTGTCAAGCAGAGCGCCGATCTTCAGTGCTTTGGCTACCTCTGACAGGTTTTTATCTGACTCAATGCTTTTAATCTCTGTCAGGAGATCCTGCTCAATATTGGTGATGGATGTGAGATCCTGATTGAATGTATTGAGACTGTCTCTATACATCTTCACCAGAATCTTCTGTGTGCTGCTATCGACCTGAGCACTTAACTGCTTGATCTGATTGGAGATGTCGTCCAGTCTGCTGAGGATCTCTGATGATTCACCCCCACCAAAAAGCTCAGAAAGAAGGGGATCGAGACATTCTGCTGCAAACTGGCCAACTACCGGGATGCAGCCGATAGTCTGTTTGACCACGGCATGATTGATATCCATGGCCAGGTCATTGCTTTCGATAGATGTGTCATACACAGGATCAGCCTTAACTGCCACAGCTGAACCTGCGAAAGAGGAGAAAGCTGTAAGCGCAGCTAAACCGACTACTAAGTGTCTTCTGAAAGTTCTTGAAATTGATGTGTTAGTCATATGTCTGTTCTCCTTTGTATGTGAAGTAGTGATGTTTTGTTATTTGATGGGCTCAGTATAACAAGTGCGTCTTACACGGTTCTTACACGAAAACTGTAAGAAAATATCTTCCAAAGGAGTTTTTTTGCTTTCTTTTATCTCGCGGGGTAGAGAGTCCAATATTTCACTGTGGCACCCCGCGACTTGCTTTCAACACGCCTGCGCGGGGTAGCAGGCTTACTTTTTGCCGACAGTACCCCGCTGCCACAGTGGTGCGGGGTGAGGAACTGAAAATTTGCCTGTGGCACCCCGCAGCTCTTGGCTCGCGGGGCAAGGATTCCAATATTTCACTGTGGCACCCCGCGACTTCAACAATCCAAGGAAAGAAGCACAAGAAGAAGAGCCTGCTCAATGAGCAGGCTCTTCTATATTTGAGGGAGTTGTGATTTTTCGAATTATTCAGCGAAATTTGTGATGATATCGACGATTTCTGTACCGATACGCTTCTGAGCTTCGCCTGTAGCTGCACCGATGTGAGGTGTGCAGGAAACCATGGGATGGCTGTACAGAGCTTTGTTTGTAGCGGGTTCTTCGGCGAATACGTCAAGACCGGCTGCACGAACCTTACCGGAATTCAGAGCTTCAAGCAGAGCAGCTTCGTCTACGTTTGTACCACGAGATGTGTTGATGATGCAGACGCCGTCTTTCATCTTAGCGATGTTTTCAGCATTGATCAGAGCGCCACCGTCAACGGCCGGAGCGTGAACGCTGATGAAGTCAGAGCTGGAAAGGATTTCGTCCATTTCTACATAGGGAACACCCAGTTCAGCTTCGATTCTCGGAATATGGAAGATATCGAAAGCGATAACGTTCATGCCGATAGCCTTAGCCATGACAGCCAGCTTCTGACCGATACGGCCATAACCTACGATACCCAGAGTCTTGCCCTGAAGTTCGATGCCCTTACCATAGGCTTTCTTTTCCCATTTGTCTTCTCTCATTGTAGAACCGGCTACAGAGATGAAACGGGCGCATGAGAACATATGGCCAAGAGCCAGTTCAGCAACAGACTGAGAAGAAGCACGCGGTGTGTTTCTGACAGCGATACCATTTTCTTCGGCATACTTAACATCGATGTTATCAACACCAACACCACCACGGATGATGAGTTTCAGCTTGCCCTGTTTTGCTTCGTCGATGTGGTTAGCGCGAACCTTTGTTTTGGAACGAACAACAACTGCATCAAAATCCTTAAGGGCAGCACCCAGTACGTCCGGTTCATAGAACTGTTCTACGATCTCATGGCCTGCAGCACGCAGTGTTTCCATAGCGGACTTATCCATACCATCTGTCACTAAAATACGCATATTCATGCCTCCTTTAATCTAGTCACATGACTTAAAATGTTCTTATTAGCAAAATTCTTTTGGTTTTTACAAAGAATTTTTACAAGTCTAATATAGCACTCAGCTTTGATTATTGTCAACAAAGGAGATGCATGTATGCACGGATTTTCTAGGGCAGTATGCACAAACACCGCCTTATTCAGGCGGTGTTTGATTTTGAACTATTATAGATCAATCCGGCGAATGATATCCCCTACTTCAGGTCTTTCTTCTCCCAGATATTCCAGCTGAACCTTCAGCTTCTGCTTGGGATGAGGAGCGGATTCCTGAGAGATACCATCTTCATTGACGATACCCTTAACGATGACCTT
>JAGHUB010000234.1 GCA_018065025.1 Candidatus Equihabitans merdae | reverse complement strand
TGACAGCCGTAAGTGGTGATATTGTTTTGTATAGTGGAGACCAGATTGTTGTATTTTACGGTTCTAATTCCTGGTCATACACAAAGCTTGGAAGGATGGATTTGCCTCAGGAGAAACTTGAGGACCTTCTTTCAAAAGAAGATATCACCTTAACGATCGGAAAGTAGAGGATAAAAACTATGAAGAAGATAGTACAGACAGCAGGCAGGGCTGCTCTCGGTGAATTCGCACCAGAGTTTGCTCATTATAATGACGATGTTCTCTTTGGAGAGAACTGGAACAACCAGGATATTGATGTTAAGACAAGAAGTATTATCACCGTAGTTGCACTTATGTCTTCCGGCATTACAGATTCTTCTTTGAAATATCATCTGCAGAATGCAAAGGCACATGGAGTAACCCAGAAGGAGATCGCAGCAGTGATCACCCATGTAGCATTCTATGTAGGATGGCCAAAGGGATGGGCTGTATTCAATTTGGCGAAAGAAGTCTGGGAGACCGGAGAAGGGGGACCTTCCTTATGAAGATGAAGCTATGAGAGCGCATGCATCTGATATTATCCGCAGGGGATAATCCCGTGTTATCACGGCTGATAACATTCTGATAACAATGTGCAAAAATTGAATAAGTAGAAAAAACTAAATCGCTTATATACATCATCGCAGTAATAAGGCCTTGCATCATCAGAAACGATGACTGCAAGGTCTTTTTCTGGTAAGAGAAAATGGTTAAAGCAAAATGCTTTCAAGGTGTTATAATAATCTTATAACTTATATAGGTATCGTAGGTGAAAGGAGGTACTTAAATATGGATAATAAATATGCAGGCACAAAAACGGAGAAAAACCTCTGGGAAGCATTTGCAGGCGAATCACAGGCTAGAAATAAATACACATACTTTGCCTCAGTAGCCAAAAAAGCAGGTTATGAACAGATCGCAGCATTGTTCCTACATACAGCAGAAAATGAGAAGGAACATGCTAAACTCTGGTTTAGGGCTCTTGGAGAGATTGGTGACACTCCGGCAAATCTTCTTCATGCAGCTGAAGGAGAAAATGCCGAGTGGACAGACATGTATGAAAGAATGGCAAGGGAAGCCGAGGAAGAAGGCTTTACCCAGCTTGCAGAGCAGTTCAGAGGTGTTGCTGCTATTGAAAAAATGCATGAAGAGAGATATCGTGCCCTTCTTAAAAATGTCGAAGCAATGGAAGTATTCAAAAAGAGCGGTGTAACCATCTGGGAATGCAGAAATTGTGGTCACGTGGCTGTTGGAGTTGAGGCACCGGAAGTTTGCCCGGTTTGTAACCACCCTCAGGCATATTTTGAAGTAAAAAATGAAAACTATTAATATCTAAGATTTTTACAGAGCTTCGCATGAAATTGTGAGGCTCTGTAATATGTTGACGGAAAAAGAATGATGAAAGAAAACCAGGCCTTAAAGTTTGATAAGGTGACAGATTATCTGTTCGAAGTAACATATGATCGTTATGAACAGAATATTGATAAAGCGAAAGCATATTTTGCAAAATACAATCCCCATCTTGGCGGATGTTCTTCTCTTCAGAACGGAGCATTTCGTGGAAGAAATTATGACTGGCTTTTCGATGAAGAGCCGGAATTTGTCATTCATGTACCGGCTAACGAAGAAGGCAGACATGCAAGTATTGGTGTAGCTGCCACAACAGCTGTAACAGCTTCGGACGTTGAAAGCGGAGCATACTTGGACGTGTATGATTGGCTTCCCTATGTAACCCTTGACGGCATGAATGATGCAGGCTTGACAGTGAATATTAACGTTGTTGGTTTCGGAGAAATGGGTGAATTTGAGATGAAAACAGAGGACCCCTCCGATGATGTATGTCCGTTGATGGTAACTCGTCTTCTTCTGGACAAGGCAGGGTCCATTGATGAAGCCATTGGTATGATGCAGGATATGGATATCTTCTCACTTGGCACCTTGGAAGAATGCCATTTCATGATCACAGGGAAACAGAGTCCGGATGATGACACAATCAACACGGTCGTTGTAGAGCTGATTCCAAATGCTGAAAAGCATTATGAACTGAGTATTATTGACTACAATAAAGGTGACTTTGTTGATAACAAACCGGTTATGACCAATTTCCACTTAACAGGATTTGATGGAAGTGTTGAAAGCGCAACACGCCATCCTATGGGGATGGAACGTTATCAGCTTCTTATAGAGAATTATGATCAGGCCAAAACACTTCGAGGCATCATGGATCTGATGAAGAAAGTGTATTACACAAGAGCCTATGATTTGTATATGGATAACTTCTGGTATACTGAATATTCGGGCGGAGACCTGGATATGACCAACCGAGGTGAAAAGAACCTGAAGGGCGATATTTCAGCAGCAGGTGCCTATGCAGCAATGATTCAGAAACAGCTGGATGACTATAACAGAGTAGAACGAGATGGTTCTACATGGCACACCGTTCATACTTCTATATATGACACAGAAAATGCCAAGCTCTATGTTTTGCCGCAGGAAGCCGGATTCTCTTATGAATTCAGCCTGTAGGAAGCCGGAAGGATTCAATTCTATAAAAATACCCGCCATAGAGATTCAGATTTCTGTCGATGAAAAATGGTCTTGCCTAGCTAATGAAAATTAGCCGGGCGAGGCTTTTTAGAAAAGAGAATACCAAATGTAAAATATCAGGTTTCTTTGCTGGATCGAAAACACAAAGATTATGGCTTAAATGATGATAAGATAGCAAAATTCATAGAAAACATTGCATTGGAATAGTGAAAGTATCATAATTTGTAATGTAAAGGGATATTTCTGTATTTTGAGCTATCCTGTAAGGGGCAATATGTATTAAGAAAGGAATGTATTTATGAAGACTTTAGCAGACAAACAGATCCTTATGGCTGCAGACTTTGCAGGCGTAGGTCTTAAAGATGCGATTAAGAAACATCTTGAATTAAACGGATGGACAGTAACAGACATCGGCGTTCAGGCAGATGATACAAATCCGGAAATGTTCCATCGTATCGGCTTCAGGGTTGGTTCTATGATCTCTGAAGGCGAATTTGAAAAAGCTATCATTTTCTGTGGCACAGGTATGGGTATCCATATCGCAGCAGGCAAGTGCCCGGGCGTTCAGGCTGCATGTGTTGAAAGCCCCCACGCTGCTCTTCGTGCCGTAACAGGTAATGACTGCAACGTTCTTGCCATGGGCGGCATGTGGATCGGCACAGAACTTGGAAAAGAAATGGTAGATGCATTCCTTAACCACAAGATTGGTGATGGATATGAAGATATCGAGAATTGGGTTGAATTCCATAGAGTAGCTTATAACGAGATCAGAGATTTCGATTATGAAGCCTATAAGGCAAACGGCTTTAAGATCGATCATGAGCCGGATCCGGTACTGGGTCCCTTCCCACGTCCCTAATTGACAAGTAAAAAGTTTAAACTTAAACCAGGCTGTAATAGCCTGGTTTTTTGTGTATTCGATGAGCCAAGTGGCTGCAGGTGTCTATGCAGAAAGCAGGATATTCTTATGAATTCGGTCTATAAAATGCCAGGGTTCTTTTTCAATTGGACTAAGAAGCTGTTTGCGTAGGATTTATGAGCTATGATAATATGATAGTGGTCAGCACCTGATGGTGTTGATATGGGAAACATACATACAGGAGGTAAATCATGGTAGAAATCAGACGTCCGGACGATATGGTACGTATTACCACCCCGGAACTCGCAGACGCTTTCATCGAAGAGCAGATCAAACTGATTAAAGAGCAGGTCGGTGATAAGAAGGTTCTTCTGGCACTTTCAGGTGGCGTTGACTCATCTGTTGTTGCCGCTCTTCTGATCAAAGCAATCGGTCAGCAGCTGACATGTGTACATGTTAATCACGGTCTTCTTCGTAAGGGTGAACCTGAACAGGTTATCGAAGTATTCCGTAATCTGATGAAGGCTAATCTTATCTATGTTGATGCAACAGATCGTTTCCTCGATCTTCTGGCAGGTGTTTCAGATCCTGAACAGAAGCGTCACATTATCGGTGAAGAATTCATCAAAGTTTTCGCAGAAGAAGCCGCAAAGCTTGACGGTATCCAGTTCCTGGGACAGGGTACTATCTGGCCGGATATTCTTGAAAGCGAACAGGGCATTAAGGCCCATCACAACGTAGGCGGTCTTCCGGAAGAACTCAATTTCGAACTGGTAGAACCGGTTAGAATTCTGTTTAAGGACGAAGTACGTGTTGTTGGTGAACAGCTTGGTCTTCCTCACGGCATGGTCTATCGTCAGCCCTTCCCGGGTCCCGGTCTTGGTGTAAGATGTCCCGGTGCTATCACAAGAGATCGTCTGGAAGCTGTTCGCGAAGCCGATGCTATCCTTCGTGAAGAATTTGCCAAGAATGGTCTTGAAGGTAAGGTATGGCAGTACTTCACAGTCGTTCCGGATTTCAAATCAACAGGTATCAAAAACGGCAAACGTACATTTGAATGGCCCTGCATCATCCGTGCCATCAACACAACAGACGTTGTAGAAGTTACTGTTGAACATCTGGATCCGGCTCTTATCGACCATCTGGTAAACCGTATTACAACAGAAGTTGCCGGTATCAACCGTGTATTGTTCGATTACACACCCAAGCCCCCCGCAACCGTAGAATACGAATAATAAAAGCATTTCGAAAACGCCCATAAAATAAGGCTTTGAGAGGCTTTCGGGCATCAAGTGATAGTATTTTGATAGTAAAATTGCAAACTGCTTATATTCTACTTTATTTTGGGTAGCGGGTGGTTAGCAGGTAAAACAGAAAATTCAAAAAAATAAATGGTCTTATCGACTTTTACAAAAAGTCGGTAAGGCCATTTTTTTGTTATGGGTCGTGGCCCTGTTGAGCACACAACGTGTGCGAAATATCAACCACCCGCTATGCGGGTGCGCGACGACAGTTATACTAAAAAACATCACCTTTCCAATATAATGAGAT
>JAGHUB010000160.1 GCA_018065025.1 Candidatus Equihabitans merdae | reverse complement strand
GTGAAAACAGCCTAAATATGTGGGGTAATAAAAATCAATATAGAAGGAGATATGTGTTTTATGAAGAAAAGTCGTCCAATTGCTTTACTTCCCATTCTAGTATTCTTGGTCATTTATGTGGGCCTTGGCGTTATCTTTGAATATGTTATGAAGATTCCCATGGGCTTCTACAACATTCCCATCATCATCGCTTTCCTGGTAGCTATTCTGGTAGCCTGTCTGCAGAATCGTGAACTGAAATTTGATGACAAACTGGCTGTTATGGCTCAGGGCCTGGCAGACAAAAACATCATTACCATGATTCTTATCTTCATGGTAGCCGGTGCCTTCGTCGGTGTTGTCGGCAGAAGCAGTGCTGAAAGCGTAGCCTACTTCATGCTTTCCATCATCCCGGCCAGATTCGCCGTTGCCGTTCTGTTTATCGTAGCCTGCTTCGTATCCACAGCTATGGGTTCTTCTGTAGGTACCATCACCCTGATCACTCCCATCGCTGTCAGCGTATCCGCCGCTTCAGGCTTCTCACTGCCTCTGTGTGTCGGTGCTGTTATGGGTGGTGCCATGTTTGGTGATAACCTGTCCTTCATTTCTGATACAACCATCGCCGCCTGTAACGGTCAGGGCTGTCAGATGAAAGACAAGTTCCGTGAAAACTTCTGGATCGCTCTGCCGGCCGCTTTAGTCACTCTGGTACTGATCGTTATCATGTCCTTCCAGGCTGACCTTAGCAATGCTGTTCAGGGTTCTTACAACCTGATTCAGATCATTCCTTATCTGCTGGTACTTATCGGCGGTATCGTGGGTATCAATGTATTTGTTGTTCTGATCGTTGGTATCGTCACAGGTTCTATCATCATGCTGGCCACTGGTCAGATCGTAGCTGTAGATCTTCTGTCCAACATGGGCAGTGGCTCAGCCGGTATGTTCGAAACATCAATGGTAGCCATCCTGGTATCCGCTATGTGCGCACTGATCCGTGAATACGGTGGCTTCGAAGCCCTCCTTGGTTTCATCCGTCGCGTATTCAAAGGCAAGAAAGCCGGTCAGCTGGGTATGGGTCTTCTGGTAGGTGCTATGGATATCGCCACAGCTAACAACACGGTAGCTATCGTTATGGCCAACCCCATCGCCAAGGAAATGGCTGAAGAATACGGCGTCACTCCCAGAAAGAGTGCCTCCATTCTGGATACCTTCTCCTGTATCTTCCAGGGCATCATCCCCTACGGTGCACAGATGCTGGTAGCCATCGCCGCCGTTGTGGATATGGGCACAAAGATTTCAGCCTTCGATATCATTCCTTATCTGTGGTATCCCTTCCTTCTCCTGATCAGTTCCCTGATCTTCATCTTCGTACTTCCTGAGAAGAAGACAAAATAAATCGTAGAACAGCCAACTGTTTTCTGATATGTACGTATATTTCGTATCACCGCAGGACATTTGCTTGAACAAGAAGCCGTTAAGCCAAAGGAGTCCGAAAATCCACTCCGAAGGAGTTAGTTGAGGAGGACGACGCGTGGCTTCGGTTCAGCAAATGTAACTGCAGGTGATACATTATTTAAAATTAAAACAGACCATGTCGCGCCTCAACAAATGCATTCACTGCGTGATATGGTTTGAACCCCCTAAAAGAAAGAGCATACCCTATGCAATTAAATGAGCTCAAAATCGGCGCCAGCGGTCGTATCACAGAGGTGGGCGGCGAAGGCGCACTGCGCCAGCATTTCCTGGACATGGGCGTTCTGCCCGGCGAATACGTCACCCTGGTGAAGCTGGCCCCCATGGGCGATCCCATGGAGTTACGCATTCACGAATACGAACTGACACTGAGAGTGGACGATGCCAAGAAAATCGGCATCGAACCCATCAGCCCCGAAGAACTTAAAAAAGAAAAACAACGTGCCGGCCAGATGCGAGACAATACCATTGGCGGGGCTCATTTAGAGCACCCTGGTCTTGGTCAGGCCGGTATTTATCATGATAAAGAAGACGGTCAGCCCCTGCCCAAAGATCAGAAACTTACCTTTGCACTGGTAGGTAATCAGAACTGCGGCAAAACAACTCTGTTCAATCGCCTCACCGGATCCAATCAGCACGTAGGTAATTTCCCCGGCGTCACCGTAGACCGTAAAGACGGCCCTATCAAAGGTCATCCTGAAACCATGGTCACGGACCTGCCCGGCATTTACTCATTGTCACCCTACACCAGCGAAGAAATCGTATCCCGTAACTTCGTCCTGCAGGAGAAGCCTACCGCCATTATCAACATCATCGATGCTACCAACATGTATCGAAACCTCTACCTCACCATGCAGCTGCTGGAAACCGGCATCCCCATGGTAGTAGCTCTTAACATGATGGATGAAGTCATCGGCAATGGTGGTTCCGTAGACGTTAACTACATGGAAAGTATGCTGGGTGTACCTGTTGTTCCCATCTCAGCAGCCAAAGACCAAGGTATAGGCGAACTGGTAGAACATGCTCTTCACATCGCCCGTTATCAGGAGAAGCCTCTTCGTCAGGACTTCTGTGATGAACATGACCGCAACGGTGCTGTTCACCGCGCCATTCACGGTGTGGTTCATCTGATTTCTGACCATGCCGATCGGGAAGGCCTGCCTGTTAGATTTGCTGCATCAAAAGTACTGGAGAAAGATTCACTGGTACTGGATCAGCTGGCATTGGATGAAAATGAAATGGCCCTGCTTCGCCATATCGTTAAGCAGATGGAAAAAGAAGGCGGCCTGGATCGCGCTGCCGCTATGGCAGACATGCGTTTCGCCTTCATCCATAAAGTCTGCGACGTAGCTGTCATTCCCCCAAAGGAAAGCAAAGAACGTCGCCGCAGTGAGCGTTTGGACCGCTTCCTTACCGGCAAATACACCGCCATTCCCTCATTTATTGCCATCATGGTCATCGTATTTGTGCTGACTTTTAACGTCATCGGCGCATTTTTACAGGGCCTGCTGGAAAATGCTATCGACTGGCTGACTGTTCTGGTGGATGGAGTCTTAACATCCGCCGGAGCCAATCACGTGGTACATGGCCTCATCATCGACGGTCTCTTCCAGGGTGTAGGCAGCGTTGTCAGCTTCCTGCCTATCATTGTCACCCTTTTCTTCTTCCTGTCATTGCTGGAAGATAGTGGTTACATTGCCCGAGTAGCTTTCTTCATGGACAAGCTGCTTCGTAAGATCGGTCTGTCCGGTCGAAGCATCGTGCCACTTTTGATCGGTTTTGGTTGTACCGTACCGGCTGTTATGGCCACAAGAACACTGCCA
>JAGHUB010000002.1 GCA_018065025.1 Candidatus Equihabitans merdae | reverse complement strand
GAGGTCTGGCAAATGGTGTAGACCAGTACTTCGGTTAAGATGTTGCATTTGCAACCCCACTGGTTGTGCGAGTTGCGCAAGTGAAACACTTTGTAAAAATGGATCGGCTCTCCGTTAAGGAGAGCCGGATGAGGTAATCAACATCTATGGAATGGTATACCCTCTTGATTCTGATCTTGCTGCTTCTGGTGGCAGTGCTTCTGGTTCTGGTGCTATTAAAGATCAATGGTCTGCAAAATGAAGACAACGATGATCTGCGCCGGGATCTGGCTGTCATGTCTGAACGCATCAGCTCCGGTCTTCGTCAGAACACGGAACAGACCAATGCCATGCGGTCTGAGTTTGGTGAGGCTCTTCGTACCTCAGCAGAACGCCAGGCTGAAGCTCTGCGAGTGTCATCAGAACGCCAGGCTGAGGCCTTACGGGTATCTGCCGATCGTCAGGCTCAGGCTTTACGAGATGTGGCGGAGCAGCAAAGTGATACCCTCATGGAAATGTCTGACCGTCAGACCAGGATCCTCAGGGAAATGAATCAGCGTCAGGGAGATGTGCTGACGACTTCCATTGAAAAGCTCCAGAGTTCCACAGAGCAGCGCCTTAATGCTATTCAGGGTGTGGTAGACCAGAAGCTGGACAAGACCTTGAATGAACGTCTGGACACTAACTTCTCAAAGGTAACGGAACAGCTTGGCAACCTCTATCGTTCCCTTGGGGAACTGAAGGACTTGTCAGGTGGTGTGGCTGATCTTAACCGTACCTTGTCTAATGTTAAAACCAGAGGTACCTGGGGCGAAGTTCAGCTGGCCCGTATTCTGGACCAGACCCTGTCCCACAGCCAGTACGACACCAACGTGGCCACTAAGCGCAACTCCGCTGACCGGGTTGAATTTGCCGTTAAATTCCCTTCTGCAGATGACAGTGATAAGCAAGTCTATCTGCCCATCGATGCAAAATTCCCGGCAGATCTTTATAATCGCATCGCCATTGCTGCAGAGAATAATGATCAGGAAGCCTTGGCTGCTGCTAAACAGGAATTAAAGGGCAGAATCCGGAAGGAGGCTTCAACTATTGCCGATAAATACCTGGATCCGCCTCGTACCACAAATTTTGCCTTTATGTACCTGCCTACAGAAGGTCTATATGCCGAGGTTCTGCGCCTGGACGGGCTGACAGAAGAGTGCCAGAAGAAGGGGGTTGTGGTGACAGGCCCCACCACCATCACCGCTGTGCTTAACAGCCTGCAGGTAGGTTTCCGCAATGTTGCTCTTTCAAAGAAGAGTATGGAAGTCATGAAACTGCTGGAAGCCGTCAAGGGTCAGGTAAGCCGCATGGACGATGCGGTGACAAAGGCTTCCAAGAAGCTGTCAGAGGCTGTCAATGCCACTGAAGATCTGCAGAAACGCACCCAGCGTCTGGGCAGCCGCATGCGCAGCATCGCCGATATGGATGCCGCAGAGTCTGACCGACTGCTTGGTTTAGATGACAGTGTCTATTTAGATATGGATGACTGAGGATACGATATGGCTATTCGCTTTGTCATGGGTCCTGCCGGCTGCGGCAAGACCCATACTATATTAAATGAGATCGTCTCTCGTTCAATTGAATATCCCAAACAGAATTTTCTGGTTATTGCACCGGAACAGTTCAACCTGAAGACCCAGGCCCTGCTGACCAATCTTCATCCCGGCGGCGTCATTCTGAACATTGACGTGCTGTCTTTTAACCGTCTGGCTTACAACGTCTTTAACCAGGTGGGCTTTAATGTAGGCACCTTGCTGGAAGAAATCGGTAAGATTTTTATTCTGCAGAAGATTGCTTTGGACAAGGGTCAGGAACTGCCGGTAATCGGCAGCCGTATGAAGAAGCCCGGTGGTCTGGATGAGATGAAGTCTGTTCTGTCGGAAATGATGCAGTATGACATCACCATCGACAAGTTGGAGAAATATATCGATCAGGAGAAAAATAGCCTGATGAAGGCTAAGATGACCGATATCTTAAATGTCTACAAAGCCTACAAAGAGGAACTTGGGGACCGTTTCATGACTGCTGAAGAGGTGCCGGACAAGCTTTGTGAACTGGTGGAAGAGTCTGAACTTATCAAGGATGCTGT
>JAGHUB010000177.1 GCA_018065025.1 Candidatus Equihabitans merdae | reverse complement strand
ATCACAGCTAACATGGGAATTGCTGTAATCTGGAAAGCTGCTGCAAGTTCCGGCTGTTCGTCTACATTGACCTTGCAGACCTTGATCTTACCGGCATTTTCTTCGGCTATTTCAGCAACATGGGGAGCGATCATCTGACAGGGACCACACCAGGTTGCCCAGAAGTCGATAAGGACCGGGATGTTTGATTTAATAGCTTCAATTTCAAAATTCTCTTTAGTAAGAATGACTTCTGACATTATTAACCCTCCTGCGTTAGTTTCGTACTAAATGTAATCCTGTACTTATATTACACTTCCCAGCGAGATGTGAAAATGCTTTTACCATGGATTTTTCCTGTACTTTCTGTGAAATTTATCAGAACACAGATTCAAAAATGATATAATCCTCCATGTCTGTTTAGACGACAGCCTCTTGTTAATGCTGAAAACAATTGAGATTCAAAAACAAGAGACACGGCTTTGAAATAGGGAGTGAAATTAATATTATGAAAGAATTACTCTATATTATCGTAGGCGGTATCGCCAAGATCCATGAACAGCTACTGACACTTAACAACTCATTTGAACGGAGTTTTTCAGATAAGGAACTGCATTTTCTGGTAATGGGCATCTTGGGCATGGCCCTGATCTTTGTAATCTACCCACTTTTTAAATCCTTAGCCCGAAGTGGACATATCATGACCATCGCCTGGATCTACGTCTTCACCTTGATGGTAGTTATCACCTTTGCCGTGGAGATCGGACAGCAGATCACCGGCAGCGGGGCTATGGAATTCGCCGATATCATGTTTGGCCTGGTAGGCTTTATGGCCATGTTCCTGGTATTCGCCATCATACTAGGCGTCTTCCATTTTCTATTTAGAAGATAACAGACATATGAGTAAAATCCCTCAAGTTCAGCAGAACTCGAGGGATTTCTGTATATCACGGGACTCAACCCAATTATTCACCTTTGGTACCCAAAAAGATATTTCGTGTAAGAATCGTGTAAGATTTCTCTGTTATACTAACTTCATCAAATAACAAACAAAACCTTAAAGGATATGGAGGATATTGATCTTATGGCTAAGAAAATTATGATGATGTTTCTGGGAATCACCATGTTGGCTTCACTGACAGCTTGTGCTGCTAAGGGTGCTTCGGGACAGGACACAGCAGTCTCCGCAGCAGCTGAAGCAGAAGTCGCTGAAGAGGCAGACCTCGTTGAATCTGAAGAAGAGTCTGCTGAGGAAGAACAGGTAGATATGCCGGAAGATCCTACCATCAATCCGGACAATGCTCAATTCTGGAGAGAAGCTCTGCAGAAGTACAGGGATGATGACAATGTGCACCAGGTTC
>JAGHUB010000063.1 GCA_018065025.1 Candidatus Equihabitans merdae | reverse complement strand
GCCTCTGCTGCCATCCGCTATACGATGACCCTTCACCAGTAGTCGGTGGGTATTAATACCGATAGGTGTACAGGTATACAAAGTCACCCTATCCTGTCCGGCTCTATCTGAAGATAAGGCCCTTCTGATCCCGCCGGAACCGTTACACACTCATCTACTTGGTAAGTGAGGAGATCTCCCAGCAGATGCAGATAAAACAAATCCCCTTTTTGCAGAAGGTGTATTTCCGAAAAAAGAGAGGCTTCTGTCAGACCCGAATGGGCAGCAATCACAGCATGAGTATTGTCACCACCTATAGGAATAGATGTGCCGTAGAGATGGCCACAGCCATTTCGCAAAGTCTCTGTCTTAGTCCCCTTGCGAACAGGCAGGTATAAAGAAAGGGAAGGAATCTCCAGGGTACACAGGGTACTGAAACCTTCGAATAATGAATCATAAGTCCCGTCAGAAGCGTCTTCACCGGCATAGGCGAAAGGCATCCTCTGCTGTTGTTCAAAGATATGTTGGTTGTAGATGCCGGCATTTTCCAGAAGTGCCTGCTTTTCCTTTTCATTAATGGAGGATGCCGCATAAGCATCCTCCCTGATTACGGATTGATAGGAATAATCTGCCAGTGCATCTGAAAAATGTGGAAAGATCAGGCAGATATAACTGCAAAACAGCAAGATCAGACCCATCCGTCGCCATCTATCATATTGACTTAAAATGCTGTGAGAGTAAGCCATTTACGGCCCTTCCAAGCAGCTGCGGCACCACCAAGCAGAAGGATGCCGCCAATAGCGTAGAGCCATCTTGAGCCTGTTCCACCGGTACGAAGCAGGCTGACAGCACGGTTATTGACGATGGAGAAGGAAGCAATGCCCAGATTAAGCTCATCCTCATTAGTCAGTGTTATTGCTTCTTCATGGCCATTCTGAATAGATGCACTCTTAAGAGCACCATCTACAGGATCATTGCCCTCCAGATGAACTCGGATAGGTTCTGCCAGCAGGTTCTGTCCGGGAATAGTTGTGATTTCTGTCAGAACATAATCACCTTCATCAAGACCTCTCAGAACGATTTTGCCATCAGCATCCGGGATAATGAGAGAACTGCCATCACCTTCTTCTGCAGCATAATGAGGGTGATAGTTACCATTTTCTTCAAGAGTCCACAGGATGGTTTCGCCGGCAGCATCAGTCATTTCAAAAGAAACCTTGCTGTAATCCGGTTCTGTCAGTGAAGCAAACTCTTTAGAAATGTTCATCTCATAAGTGGCGGATCGAGGTGTGTTGCCACCTACTTCGATTTCTGAGCTATTCTTTTCCTTAAGAGAAAGCTTGGGTGTGTTGTCGTTGGTGTCGATACCGATGGTGGCAGTCCCGTTCAATCTGGCTTCGAAAGCCACAAACAGTTTTGAAGGTGCTGTCAGACCGTTCAGCTTTGACAGACCATTTTCCGTTAAGGTTACGGTAAATGAACTATCGTCCTGGCTAAGAACATAATCTGTATCTTTAGTCAGCACCACATTTTCCTCTGAAAATGCATCGTCACCTACACTGACTTTAAGGCTGTCTGCCAGGAATGTGAGACCATTTTCCATGGTATCTGTCACGGCAAATTTCTCGAAAGCTCGATCGCCCTGCATAACGGGAACATCTGTGGTAATAACCTGACGGATGGTATCCCCGATGGTGAAGTCATCGCTTTCGATGAGTGAATCGTCTTCAGCAACCAGATTTTTTGTGATGCCTACGGTGCTGTTCTTGGGGTAAGCCCAGACATCATACTGCCAGACAGAACCTGCTTCATGGCCATCCAGTGCAGCCTGATTAGTCATAGGCAGTGAAATCAGGAAAGGGTGGCAGCCATCGGCGATCAGAGTATGGGCACTGCCGGTATCGGCAGAAGAAACATCTGTCTGAGCCACCAGATATAAGCCTTTAGGCAGGCCTTCAGCTTCTGTCTTACCTTCTGTATCGGTGGCGGG
>JAGHUB010000285.1 GCA_018065025.1 Candidatus Equihabitans merdae | reverse complement strand
CTCAACATTTTCCGTAGGAGAAGTATCCATTCCCACTTCTGAGATTCGTCTCTTCACTGCTTTTGGCAATGGAAAGCTCAATGTCAGCACTAAAGATGCCTCCTACTTTATTCAAGGTGATCCGCGTTTCAACGCCATCAAATATCTGTTAATGTTCAATCGTTTTATGGAAAAGGAAGATTTGTATTATGGAATCTATTCAGACCTCCTTCGGTGATCCTGCCGTCTGGACTTTTATGGTTCAGGTTTTTATCCTGGTCTCTGCCCTGCTTTTCGGTAATGTCCTGCGCCGCAAGATCAAAGCTCTTCGTGTCAGCCTGATCCCCGCAGCCATCATCGGTGGTATCATTCTGATGCTCTTAAAGCTGATTCCCGGCTTCAAGATGATGATCAGTCAGAGCACTATGGAAATCATCGCTTATCACTGCCTGCCTATCGGTTTCATCGCCATGTCTTTGAAGCGCGGTCGTCAGGAAAGCCAGGCTCCTTTTAAAACTATTTTGGCAACCGGTGTGGTACAGGGTGGTTCTTACATGATCCAGGCCATCTTTGGTCTGGCCATCACCATCATTTTCGCCATGACCCTGCCCGGTGGTTTCTTCCCCGGTGCCGGTGTACTGCTTTGCCTTGGTTTTGGTCAGGGTACCGGTCAGGCACTAAATTACGGCAAGCTTTATGAAGGTACTTACGGATTTGTAGGCGGCACCACTTTTGGTCTTACTATCGCCACCGTCGGTTTTCTGGTAGCTTCTGTGGTTGGTGTGGTCTACATGAATATCCTGCAGCGCAAAGGCAAACTTCGTATCGTGGGTGAAGATGAGAAACATTCTCATAATCTCAGCGACTACGTTGTGGAAGGTGAGATTCCCAATGCCGAATCCATCGACAAGTTCTCTGTTAACTTCAGCCTGGTTCTGCTGATCTACGGTGTAACTTATCTCATCATGCGCGCCATCAACGTCAACCTGGTCTGGGGCTTCAACTTCCTGCTTGGTGTGCTGATCTCCTTCCTGGCTAAATATGTCATGAAACTGCTTAAGAAGACCAAGCTCATGACTCGTGAACTTACCAATGACTTCCTGCTGGATCGTATCAGTGGTTTTGTCTTTGACATGATGATCATCGCCGGCGTTGCCGCCATCGATGTAACAGCCCTGTCCAAGATGTGGTGGCAACTGGCTATCATCTGCACAGTTGGTACCATCGTTACCTTCATCTATCTTAAGATGGCCACTAAACGTCTGTATCCTACTTACGTCAATGAAGCCTTCTTCTCACTCTTTGGTATGATGACAGGTACCGCCTCCAACGGTGTCATCCTCCTGCGTGAGATCGATCCCCAGTTCCGCACACCAGCCTCTTCCAACCTGGTTCTGTCCGGCGTACCCGCCATCGTCTTCGGCGGCGGCCTGCTCCTGGTCCTGGGTTACATCCCCCTGGGCATGAAGCAGACACTGATCTCACTGGCAATCCT
>JAGHUB010000121.1 GCA_018065025.1 Candidatus Equihabitans merdae | reverse complement strand
ATGTCGCCGCACTTGGCGTTACCAACTGTACCAACACCGCTGGCTTCTTCGATTTCACCCATGTTACGGGGATTCATGAAATGATCGAGAACCTTCTCGCTATATTCTGTAACCTGACTCATTTTTCTATCCTCTTTCTTTTTATCAACCTTCCGGATGTTTCTTTTTGTAATCTTCGTAAAGCGGAGACATCATACGGAGACGGTCTACGACTTTTGCGATGGTTTCGATGGTGTAATCGATTTCTTCTTCTGTGGTGTCTTCTGACAGGGTCAGACGAAGTGAACCGTGGGCGATCTCATGGGGCAGGCCGATGGCCAGCAGGACATGAGAGGGATCCAGTGAACCGGATGTGCAGGCGGAACCTGAGGAACCGCAGATACCGAACTGATCCATCAGGAGCAGCAGGGATTCACCTTCGATGAATCTGAAGCAGAAGTTGACGTTGTTGGGAAGACGGCTTTCGCGGTCACCATTGACTCGAGTGTAAGGAACTTTCTTCAGTACTTCGTCAATCAGCTTGTCGCGAAGACGTGACTCATAGGCGATGCGGTCTTCCATAGTCTCGGCAGCCAGACGAGCAGCTTCACCGAAACCGATGATACCGGCAGCATTGGTTGTACCGGCACGTCTGCCGCGTTCCTGACCACCACCGTGAATCAGGTTTTCCAGACGTGTACCCTTGCGGATATAGAGGAAACCAACACCCTTGGGACCATTGATCTTGTGAGCACTGGCGCTCATCAGATCGATGTGCATGTCATCCACATTGATGGGGACATGGCCGAATGCCTGAACGGCATCTGTGTGGAAAATAGCGCCATGCTTCTTAACTACTTCGCCGATAGCCTTGATGGGTTCGATGGTACCGATCTCGTTGTTGGCGAACATGATGCTGACCAGGATAGTATTGTCCTTCATGGCTGCTTCTACCTGTTCAGCTGTAACAAGACCATTTTCATCGACATCCAGGTAAGTGACTTCGACGCCCTGCTTCTCAAGATATTCGCAGGTGTGAAGAATGGCGTGATGCTCGATCTTTGTGGTAATGATGTGAGCGGGTTTTACTTTAGAAGCTTCAACCACACCCTTCAAAGCCCAGTTGTCTGATTCGCTGCCGCCGCCTGTGAAATAGATCTCTTTTGAAGAGCATCCGATGACAGAAGCGATGGTCTCACGGGCCTTGTCAACTTCCTGTGCGATCTTACCGGAGAAGCGATAAGCACTGGAAGGATTGCCGTACTGTATTTCAAAATAAGGCTGCATAGCTGC
>JAGHUB010000208.1 GCA_018065025.1 Candidatus Equihabitans merdae | reverse complement strand
AAACGGCAGCTTGAAGCTTCGTCTGATCCTGGATCGCTATAGCGTTGAGATCTTTGCCAATGACGGGGAACAGGCAGCATCCTTTGTCCTGTATACTCCGTTGGAAGCCGATGGCATCAGCTTCCATGCAAGAGGTTCAGCTAAGCTGGATGTGGAGCAGTATGTGCTTGAATAAAACCTAACGGCGTCTGCAGACAAGAATATACAGAGCGATAAACAAGAGGCAGGTGGCCAGTGAGATCAGCATACCCACCTTGATAAGAGGTGTGGCATAAACCAGTGTGACTTCATGTGTGCCCTTTTCCACAGGGACGCCCAGGATGCCACCATTAATATTTTCTACAGTGGCAGGATTACCATCGATGGTGGCCTGCCATTTATTGCTGTAGGGCAGCGGCACAGCTAACATGGCTGTGTCGTTTTTCACGTCTACGGTAGCCTGGTAGATACCGGTGTGCTTACTGTTGTGATTACTGAAGGAAATATTGCTGATGGCGGAATGCTTAAGGTTAGCCAGATCAGATGCCGGGTCACAGACCGTCAGATTGGCTACATCAAATGCCACTACAGTACCCGGTGTGGTATCGATTCGAACCAGCTGGCAGTTCTCCGGCAGTAAGGTCAGGAATTCAGTCACCTCATCGGTGAAGCGGATATTCTTGAAGAAATCCGCACTGAGACCAATGGTATCTGTGGCAAAGAAGACCTGCAGGTTCTGGGCGACAGCTGTATCCGGAGAAATGCTCAGATCCAGGAAACAAGCCTGTCCCTCAGGAACCTGAGGAATCTGACAGAGGATGAAGGGGTCGGCTCCTGTGGCTTCAACTACAAGATTATCTCCATCCATACGAGTGTTACAGTCATTAGTCGAAACAATCTGGTCTGAGATTTTGAATTCTTCAGAACCGGCAAGTGAGAAAGCAGCGTTGGAAGATGAGGCATTTTCATCAGCACTCATCATTTCATCGGTGTAGAAATAGTTCTGTGTAACCAGACGACCGCGCTGCAGGGCATTGGAAGCTTTAAAGTTATCGTAATCCTTCAGTTCATTTTCATAGAGATAACCGAAAGGCAGGGCATTATCATTTTTGAAAATGGTCTCCAATCCATTGGCAGAGGTGACTGCTGTAGAATCATAGAGATCAGTATCGGTTGACATAACATTTTCATTATCATTCTCACTGATGATATAACGACCACCCATCAGGGTATAGAGGTAATAATTATCATAGTTGAGAATGAAGAAGTTGGTTTTACCCAGGTCGCTGAGATAGAGACTGCCGTAAGTGGACAGAGAAGCCGGCAGGGTGTTGGTGTAACTGGTGGTGCCATTGTAGTTGTTGACAGAACCCTCGTTGGCGAACATGAAATCGGCGGTAGCAGAGATGCCATACAGAGCCGGATCGGTTTCGCGGGGATGAGAGAGACGGTAGAGGTCACCATCAGCAGCCTTGATGGCTTCAAGAGAAATCTGTGAACCATCGTTATAATAGGAAGTCTCGAAAGCATCTGTAGGCAGATAGATACGATCGTTGACTGTCACATTATTGGTGAGGAAGAGCTCGCAGAAGGCCAGCCCAAGCAGCATAGTCAGGATAAAAGCATTTCCTCGGGAAATGTTTGCAGAGGCCTTTGCTTCTGTGGCGACTGCCTGACGTCTTCTCAGCATGAGATAGTAGATAAAGAAAATGATCTCATAGAGAACGAAGAAGGCGGCTGTCATAAGCAGCATCTTGGGGCTCAGCTGGTAGAAGCCTTTCTGACGGCCAAGGAAAATGCCGGCGAAACAAAGCGCAACCACAACAGGTGTACCCAGCAAAGCTGCAAGAGGAGGAGCTGGGCTGCTTTCAGTGATCAGCCCCTTAACGAAGGCACCGATGGCCAGACATTCCAGCAGGCAGAGGATGAAGCCGAAGCGCTGATTGCCTTCCACCATGGTGAAGAGCTTGGAAACCAGGGGCATAGCCAGACCAAGTACAGAGATAAGTGTCAGGAAGAGGACTATCAGGCGGGCCAGCTTACCGCATCCTTTTATTGC
>JAGHUB010000238.1 GCA_018065025.1 Candidatus Equihabitans merdae | reverse complement strand
ATTATTTTTTCTTATGTATAATTATTATTTTTTAACCTTTTGCAGCAATACGCTCTTCGGCTTTGGCCACGATAGCATCCATCTGAGCCATAACTTCATCAGACAAGGGAGTGGGTACATGATTGGCCAGAATCTCTTCTGTCTTCTCCTGTACGATCTGACTCATCTGACGAGATCCCTGACGTACCCAACCGTCATAATCGACGCGGTCAAACATCTTGGGCTGCCAGATATCCTTCTTGAAATGCTTGAAGGTATGACGATTTGAGATAAACTGTCCGCCGGGACCTACTTCTTTGATCAGATCAAAGGCCAGGCTGTCTTCATCCATATTGATGCCCTGCAGGATCTTGTTGGACATACCGATGATCTCATTGCACATAACCATGTGCTGGATGGAACCGGTAAGACCATAATCCATGAAACCGATGTCGTGGATCAGATTGCCGCCGGTACCCTTGCTCAGCAGGATAGAGAAGGCTGATTCCCAACCGGCACGGCTATCCAGAACAACGGAGTCGGTAGCACCTGCCAGACCGAAATTGGGAATATGAAGATAACGGAAAATCTCGTTAGAAGCAGACTCTACCAGATAGCTTTCCGGAGCACCGTAAGGCGGTGTCATGGTCTTCATATCCATAGGTGAGGCACCTACGCCGCCGATAAAGGGAGCGCCGGGAGCGATGGCCTGGTGCAGAACCATACCGGTGAAGTATTCAGCGATACCGATGGTCAATGTAGCTGCCATGGTAACCGGGCCTGTACCGCCCATGATGATACCGGGTGTGTAGAGACAGGGCACACGATTCTCTGCCAAAACCATAACCTTCTCAATGGCATCTCTTGTATGGGTCAGAGGTGTTGTAGGCTCCGAGTAAATAACTACATTGGGCTTTTCAGCCAGTTTGTCACGACCACCCTTAACAGCAGCAAAAAGATCAATAACTTCTTCCAGATTCTCTTTGTTATTTGCCCATGTTGCAATAGGCTTTGTGGTATTACGCAGCATGGCGTCTACTTCGTGAACATCGGCCAGCTTTGGTGTGTAATCCTGTTCTGTAACCAAAGACATAACGAAGTCGATATTTTCCAGGGCATCGGCTACCAAAGCAGTGTCGGCAGCGTCCTGCTTAGTGGACATACGACGTTCACCGGTCTTTGTGTCCATGAAGTTGGTGCAGGTAGGACCTGAACCGTAATAACTGTTGCGGCCGCCAAGTTCCATGGCCGGATTGCCGTCACGGTCATAGATGGTGATATATTCCGGGACAGTAGACAAGGCCTTCTTAACCACTTCTCTGGGAATCTTAACCATACGTTTTTCCACAGTACAGCCAAATTCTTCATAGATCTTCAAGGCTTCTTTGCAGCTGACCTTAACACCGATTTCTTCCAGAACCCGGTAGGCATTCTCAATTATTTTTTCTATTTCTTCAGGCTGAAGGACTTCAATCTTGATCATAATACTTCGCTTTCCTTAAAAGGAGATTCCTGGTTTGGAATCTCCTTTCAATTACCATTATTAATCTTCTGCTTTGATCTTGCTTTCGGCATCGGCACGTTCCAGGATTTCCTGGATACCGGCTTCCTGCTTATCAGTCAGGGGCTTGGGTACATAGTTGGCAATAGTATCCAGAACGATCTGGTGGGCACGTTCTTCCATAGAAGTAGAGCCAAGAGACTGCCATCTGTTGAAGTCGTTACGATCCTGAACTCTGGGTTCCCACATCTCTTTCATATGAGTCAGAGTGTGTTTGTCAGACAGGAAGTAACCCTTAGGACCGACCTTCTTGATGACGTCCATAGCCATCATTTCGTTGTTCATGTTGACGCCGCCCATAACACGACGCAGCTGGCTGATAACATCATCCATCATGACCAGCAGTTCGAAGGAATAAGTCAGACCATAGTTCATGAAACCTACGTCATGACACAGGTTAACACCTGACAGACCGGAGATATAAGCCTGCTGTGTAGCTTCGGCTACAGCCTGAGCATCCGGCATCTTGGAACCGCAGGCACCGCCCATACCCCATGTGGGCAGACGATAGAGTTCGCGGCCGATCTGAGGAATCATGGAATAGCACATATTGGATTCCGGTGAAGAATAGGTGGGCTGTGTGCACTTCATATCCATGTTGGTGATGCAGCCACCGAATACGAAGGGAGCGCCCGGCTTAGCCAGCTGATGAATAACCAGACCAGTCAGACATTCTGCCAGACACTGGATCAGACAAGCTTCCATTGTCATGGGACCTGTACCACCCATCATGATAGCGGGAGCATAGTTGGTGGGCAGCATATTTTCAGCACAGTAGATCAGCTTATCAACAGCTTCGAAGGTATGATGGAAGGGAGATGTGGGTTCATCATACAGGATGATGAGGGGCTTATTGATAGCCTGTTCCATACCACCGCGGACAACAGCCACCATCTCAGCAATATTCTTAATACTTGTACGGTCAGCAGCTGTAACAACCATGGGCTTTGTAGTATTGCGCAGCATGGAAGCAAACTGATGCTCGTAGCTTGTACCCGGATACATGTACATAAGACCCAGGCACATCAGGAAGTCAATATTGGGCAGGCTGTCGCAGATCTTGGCACCATTGATCATATCCTGTTCTGTGAAGGTATGATGTGTTCTGGTATCAAAATCATAGAGATTGCAGCAGTCGGAACCGGTACCGAAGTAAGAATTGCGGCCACTCAGATCCATAGCCATATCGCCGTCACGATCGTAGAGAATGATACGGGACGGAGCCTGCTTTAATGCCCACTCTACCAGGTGTGCGGGAATGTGAGCACGTTTTCTCTTAACATAGCAGCCGGCATTCTTAAGCATCTCAAGAGCGCCTTTATGGGGAATCTCAGCACCTACATCCTGAAGAAGCTCCAGGGCTGAGCTGTGGATCAGTTCCATCTCATCACGAGTCAGAAAAGCCAGAGGTGAAGCTGCATTAAGCTTGATGTTTTCTTTTCTCATAAGTCTCTCCTTATGTTACAAAACGTTTTTGGATGTATTATCAGCTAAGAAGTGCCTTGGCAGCTTCTACTGCAGATGCAGCATCGGCTGTGTAAACGTCAGCACCGATCTTGTCAGCAAATGTCTGGTTAACGGGAGCGCCGCCGATCATGATCTTAAGACGATCTCTGAGACCTTCTTCTTCCAGAGCTTCGATGGTATCCTGCATAGCATACATTGTTGTTGTCAGCATAGCACTCATACCCAGGATCTGGATATCTTCATCTTCTTCGATAGCTTCAACGATATCATCCGGATCTACGTCCATACCAAGGTCAACAACTTCGAAACCGGCACTTTCCATCAGCATGGCAACCAGGTTCTTACCGATATCATGAACATCGCCTTTGATGGTGGCGATCAGCATCTTACCGGCTTTCTTAATATCACCGCTAAGCAGATGGGGTTTCAGAACTTCAACGCCGTCCTTCATGGCTTCTGCAGCGATCAGAAGTTCCGGAACATAGATTTCACCAAGACGGAACTGTTCACCCAGAACGTTGATGGGTTCAACAAGACCAACATTCAGGATTTCAAGGGGATCGATGCCGTCTTCAATACAAGCTTTAACCAGCTCTTCAACTTCTTCGTTCTCGCCTTCTGTAACTAAATCTGCTAATTCGTTTAATTTTGACATATTGTGTTCCTCTCAAATCAAAAGATTAAATAGTAAGCCACAGTAGTTCCGTGGTTTATGACATTTGTAAGATAAAGTATGTTTTTAAAACAAGCATTAAAATAACACTTTAATACTTTAAAACATTGAGTATGATAGCACACTAAATAAGCCTTCAACAATATCGATAATGCATCATTAAAATTGCTTATAGACAAAGAAATAGCGAGGGTTTTCGCCCTCGCTATGCTTATCTTTTTATAATATTTTCTTATAAAATTTTTCGTCTTAGACATCTGTTCTTGAAAGATCCAACTGACCATTAACTGTAGC
>JAGHUB010000382.1 GCA_018065025.1 Candidatus Equihabitans merdae | reverse complement strand
GAAGAGTGCCTGAAGGTGTGTCAGGAAGTTCAGAAAGAACTGGAAGCAGAGGATCAGCCCTTTGATCCTAATGTCCAGAAGGGCATCATGATCGAGACCCCTGCAGCTATTATGATCGCTGATGAGCTGGCTCAGAAGGTAGATTTCTTCTCAGTAGGTATCAACGATCTGACCCAGTATATTCTGGCTTGTGACCGGATGAATAATGATCTGGATAAATTATTCGATCCTCACCATCCGGCTATTATCAAATCCCTGAAGATTGCAGCAGAAGCAGCCCATAAGGCAGGCATCTGGATCGGCGTCTGCGGAGAGTTAAGTGCTCAGCCTGCTTTCCTGGATCTGTTTTTATCCCTGGGAATTGATGAACTGTCAGTACCGCCCAATGCGGTATTGCCATTGAGAGCGGCTATCCGCCGTTCCAAGGTTTCCAAGTGACCAATTGTGTATTAAGAAAGAGAAGTTTATGAAGAATCGTATTGTCAAAAGTCTGATTGCAATGGTTGCCGGCAGCATGATGCTTGGCACCTGTGGCCTGGTTGGCGTATCCGGCCAGCCTCTTGATGATGACATCGTCATACCGGAACCTACAGCCATTGAGATGGGTCAACCCTCTGAATATGGTTATATTGATGAGGGCATAACCGTTCTTCCTGCCAATGATGCGGCTGCTATCGATGAGGACCTTAACCATAGCAATGGTTATCCCGTTGCCTATGGTGAATTTGATTGGTCAAGTGTTTTCACTGATCTTGATCTTGGCAGTACAAGAGTACAGACGCCATCTGTTCAGGTTCGGGGTCCCATCCGTAATCAGAATCCATACGGCATGTGCTGGACATTTGCCGCTACCACATCGGCAGAGTCCTATATCCGCCGTCACGACTCTTCGGCATCATCAGGTATCGACCTGTCTGAGCTGCATCTGGGTTATTATGCCTATAATCGTACGGCTGCTTCCCAGCCCAAGGGCTGCAAGGGCGATCTCTTTGCCCTGCCTTCATCCGGGAGACCCTTCTATGATTGGGGTGGTAATGACAGCATCGCTGTGACAACACTTGCCATGGGCGTGGGCTTCGTCAACGAAAGCACGGTTCCTTACAGCTGGCTGCCATCAAATCTCAGTCCTGATCTGACAAACGGAAGCCTGTCCACTTCTGCCAACAGCTATGTCCTTTCTGCCTCAAAAACAACCACAGGTGCAGATATTGACCGCGTCAAGGAAATGTTGATGGAAAATGGTGCGGTAGCCGGTTCTATCTACATGCCGGATTTCAGTGGTTCCTATCTGGACAATGGGACAGATGCTCTCTATGTTTTCGATCTTACCGGTTCTAATCACGGTATTACTGTTGTGGGTTGGTACGATGATTATCCCGCAGGCAATTTCAAAACCAATCCCGGTATGAACGGTGCCTGGCTCATTCAGAACTCCTGGGGCGATTATATGCACCGGGACGGCTACTTCTGGCTTTCCTATGACGATTCTGTATTTAGTTGTCATACCGTTACATCCTATGAGGCTGTCAATGCCAGCACTGCTGAAGATCACATCTATCAGATGGACGGCTGTATCGGCAGCGGTTCTTATCAGTCCGGCATCACCTCGGGATATGCCACAACATTAGGTGCTGCCAATGTCTTTAAGGCAGAAGGCGAAGAAATGCTTGAGGCTGTCAGTGTCTATACCATGGGTCAGGATATTGACTACACTCTTGAGATCTATAAAGGCGTCGATGGTAGTGGCCCCACAGGAGCACCGGTGGCAACGGTATCCGGCACGATGAAATATGCCGGTTTAAACCGGGTCAACCTGGATGATCCGGTACATCTTGATGCCAATGAAACTTTTGCTGTATGTTTTAAACCTGACGTCTCCAGAAATATCTCGTTAGTGGTAGAGTATAGTGCAAATAGCTCTTTACCCGGTACTCTGGGATTTGGACCCGGAGAGTCTTATCTGATTGTTGAACGAAGCTGGAATAATACGGAATACTGGCGTGACGTATACGAAAGTGACGAAACGCTATTCGGTAACTTCAGAATCAAAGCTTATACCACCGACTATTCAGAGTGTGACCACCAGTACGATGCAGGCGTCGTTACCAAACACCCCACTTGTACGGAACCTGGTGAAAGAACCTATACTTGCACTATTTGTGACTTTAAAACCACAGGTCCCGTCAATCCCCTTGGTCATAGTTTCAAGGCTACAGCACCTGTTGCCCCTACCTGTACTGAGTCAGGCAGAGAAGCAGGCAAGATCTGCACACGCTGTGATTATGAGGAATTGGGCGATCTTTTACCCCGTCTTGGTCATGATCTGAAAGTTGTCAAAGGAACCCCGGCTACATGTACCACAGTGGGTAAGGAAGACTCTAAGGAATGTTCACGCTGTGATTATGTGGAAGGGGGCGCTCCTATTCCCGCATTACCTCGTAATTTCCGCATCATCAGTCGCTTAGAACCCACCTGTACCGAATCGGGTCATACAGATGGCAGAGAGTGTAAGGTTTGCGGCCTTATGGAAGGCAATCGTGTCATACAGCCTTTGGGTCATGGCTTAATCAGTGTTGCTCGTGTAGAAGCCACCTGTACAGAGGATGGCCGTGAAAAAGGCAAATATTGTAGCCGTTGTGACTATACAGAAGGCATGGCAGTTATTAAGGCTCTTGGCCATAACTTGACTAACGTTGACGGTGTAGAAGCCACTTGTACAAAAGATGGCCATGAAGCCGGTAAAAAATGCAGTCGCTGTGACTATACAGAAGGCATGGCAGTCATCAAAGCCCTTGGCCATGACTATCAGACAG
>JAGHUB010000344.1 GCA_018065025.1 Candidatus Equihabitans merdae | reverse complement strand
GTCATAACCTGACCAATGTGGCTCGTGTAGAAGCCACCTGTACAGAAGATGGCCGTACTGCAGGTAAAAAATGCAGTCGCTGTGACTATACAGAAGGCATGGCAGTCATCAAAGCCCTTGGCCATGACTATCAGACAGTACCCGGCACCCCTGCTACATGTACAGAATCCGGTATCACTGACGGCAGAAAATGCAGCCGCTGTCAGGATGAGATAACAGGAGAAGTGATCCAGCCTAAGGGTCACAGCTGGGATGGCGGCAAGAAAGAACGCTCTTTGAACGACGATTATGTATTGGCTACTACTTACAGCTGCCGTAATTGCTCTGAAACCAAGGTAGAAGTATACAAATACGATCGTATTTATGGCAATACCCGTATTGAAACATCTCAGAAGGTTGCTGAAGCAAAACTGGAGCTGAACGGTAAAGAAAGCTTTGATACCATTGTTCTGGCCTGTGCCTCCAACTTCCCGGATGCTCTGGGCGGTTCTTATCTGGCAGCTTGTGTAGATGCACCTATGCTTCTCATTGATCCGTCGGATCCCTGGACAACATTGAACTATCTGGATGGTAAGATGACAGATGGCGGCAAGGTCTATATTCTGGGCGGCAATGCAGCTGTTCCTACCGGTGTTGATCCTGTTCTGGAAAGCCGCGGTCTTGACGTCACCCGCTGCATGGGCAATACCCGTATCGACACCAACCTGGATGTATTGAATACTATCGGTGTTGCAGGTCAGTCAGAGCTGGTGATTTGCTCTGCTACAGGTTTTGCCGACAGCCTGTCAGCTTCTTCTTCAGGCCGTCCCATCTTTATCGTGGACAAAGCCTTTACTCCTGAACAGAAAATGTGGATTCAGAATCATATCTTTGACAGATATGTTATACTTGGTGGAACAGCAGCTGTTCCTTCATCTGTTGGAAATGAGATCATGAGTCTTACCGGTTGTGCTGAGGGTGATATTATTCGCCTGGCCGGTGAAAGCCGTTATCAGACATCTAAGAAGATCGCCGATTACTTCTTCCCGCATGCCAGACGTATGCTTCTGGCCTACGGCGACAACTTCCCGGATGGCTTAAGCGGTGGTGCCTATGCTCATCTGCTTGATTGTCCGGTAGTGCTGGTAAATCAGCAGTCTACTCAGGATGCAGCTGATTATGCTTCCGACAAGAACAGAACCTACTGCGTCACATTAGGTGGCCCGGGTCTGATCTCAGATCAGAATGTTTATACAATCTATCCCTGACAGAAAGAAATGATCAGGGATAAAGGGGAAAGAATAAGAGAATTAATCGAGGCTATTAAATGAAACAAGTTGTTAGTGATGGTATAGCTAAAGCACCATTAATCGTTGTTCTTCTGATGCTTCTGGTTGGATTTGTTTTACTAATCAAAGGGGCGGATTTCTTTGTAGAAGGCAGTTC
>JAGHUB010000349.1 GCA_018065025.1 Candidatus Equihabitans merdae | reverse complement strand
AGAGACCGTATGGGCTTTGTAAAATAAAGGAGCAGATTGAAAAATGGCATATCAATGGTATCCCGGTCATATGACCAAAACCATGCGTTCTATGCAGGAAGATCTTAAGCTGATCGACCTGGTCATCGAACTGGCGGAAGCACGTATTCCTCGTTCTTCCCGCAATCCTGAACTAAAGAATATCGCCAATGGCAAGGCTCATCTGCTGATTCTTAACAAAGCCGATCTGGCCGATCCTTCCCTTAATGACAAATGGGCTGCTGCCTATAAAGCAGAAGGTGTTCACACCGTCTTTATTGATTCACGTGCCAACAAGAACGTCAAATCTCTCAAGCCGGTAATCATGGAAGCCTGCAAGGAGAAGATCGAACGGAATCGTCGCAAGGGCATCATGAACCGTCCTATTCGAGCCATGGTCGTTGGTGTTCCCAATGCCGGTAAGTCTACATTTATCAATTCATTTGTAGGTCGTTCCAGCGCCAAGACAGGCAACAAGCCCGGCGTTACCAAGGGTAAACAGTGGATTCGTCTCAGCAAAGAATTAGAGCTTCTGGATACTCCGGGTGTATTGTGGCCCAAGATCGAAGAAGATTTCGTGGGTGAGAACCTGGCTATGATCGGTTCCATCAAGGACGAGATCATGAACATCGAAGAACTGTCCTTAATCCTGATGAATCGTCTTGTAGATCGTCATCCAGGTGCCCTGGCAGAACGCTTTGGCATTGAAGAGATGGAAGACCGCTACGAGATGCTTAAGGCCATCGCTGTGGCCAGACAGTGCTTAAAGAGTGGCGCAGAACCGGATACAGAGAAGGCAGCCAGACTGCTGATTCACGACTTCAGATCCGGCGCATTAGGCCGTATGACATTGGAGACTCCCGATGACTGAGAAGCAATTACAGAAACTGCGTGAAAAAGAAGAGAAGGCTCGCCTGAAACTGGAAGCTGAGATGCAGCGATCCAAAGAGATGCTGACCTTCGAAGAAAAATACGCAAAGGTTGGATTTATCGCTGGTGTAGATGAAGCCGGTCGTGGTCCCTTAGCCGGTCCGGTAGTGGCCGGTGCAGTTATTCTGCCTCAGGACCACATGATTCTCTATCTTAACGATTCTAAGAAGCTTAGCGCTAAGAAGAGAGATGAGCTTTACGATATCATTATGGCTGAAGCCTTATCCTATGGTATCGGTATGGCTTCTCCTAAGCGTATTGATGAGATTGGCATCCTCAATGCCACCTATGAGGCTATGCAGGAAGCTATTTCCAAGCTTGATCCACAGCCTGCAGTTCTCTTAAATGACGCCGTTAAGATCCCGGGTATGAGCATACCTCAGGTACCTATTATTCACGGTGACGCTCTTAGCGGATCTATAGCTGCCGCCAGCATTCTGGCCAAGGTCACCCGAGATCGTATCATGGAAGAGTATAACGAACTTTTCCCGGGTTATGGCTTTGATGGTCATAAAGGTTACGGCACAGCTGCCCACAAAGCAGCCCTGCTGGAATTGGGCCCCTGTCCCATTCACCGGACACAGTTCGTCAACACCTTCCTTGGGGATAAGAAGAAGTAAGTAGATAAAAATAGGATAGGTATATATTTGAATAATCGTACCATTGGCAGCGGCTTTGAAAAACAGGCCGCTGCATTTTTACAATCTAAGGGATATCGCATTTTGGAGATGAACTTCCGCTGTCGCCAAGGGGAAGTGGATATCGTGGCTCAGGATGGCAGATATCTGGTATTTGTAGAAGTGAAATACAGAAGGTCCAATGAAAAGGGCAATCCTTTGGAAGCCGTGGACATTCGCAAGCAAAGACAGATTTCAAGGGTTTGTCTCTTTTACATGTCACGTTATGGTGTCTCTGAGGATACACCTATTCGATTTGATGTGGTGGGTATTACGGATCAGGGATGCACACTTATTCAGAATGCTTTTGATTATGTGGGATAAGTCGTTTCGGCATTTTGAGACAAGAGACCTTGGACTGAACATGATAAAGCATTTTCCTGGTTAAATGCCAACCTGATTCGGGATAAAATGTTCTGTCATTTTCTGAGCATATCTGATAAAATTTAGAAAATATGAGGCTTTCTATCTTGTGAAAGTAAGCCTGCGAAAGCATTTTCCTGAGAATGTTAAATTCATTCTTTAAACAGATTAAATCGTTGAGAGGAGATCATCTATGGCAGCTGAAGTAACTAATTATAAATGCCTTGCATGTACCGGCCCCCTTCGTTTCGACGGTGCTTCAGGTAAATTGGTTTGTGACTTCTGCGACAGCACTTATGAAGTAGCTGAAGTAGAAGCTATGATGAAAGAACAGAACGATGCCGCTGCTGCAGCCATGAAGGCTAATGCAGACAGCAAGTGGGATACAGACGGCATGTCTGAAGACTGGGGCAATGACGCCAAGGGTATGAAGACTTATACCTGTAAATCCTGCGGTGCTGAGCTGATCTGTGACGAGACTACAGCTGCTACCTGCTGTCCTTATTGTGGTAACCAGACTGTTGTTCCCGGCCAGTTCGCAGGCAGCCTGAAACCTGAATATGTTATCCCCTTCAAGACAGATAAAGAAGCTGCCAAGAAGGCCCTTAAGAAGCATTATGAAGGCAAGAAACTTCTGCCCAACTCCTTCGTATCCGGCAACCGTATCGAAGATATCCAGGGCGTCTATGTTCCCTTCTGGCTCTATGACTGTCAGGCTTCCGGTGATATCGACTACTCAGCCACTACCAAGACTGTTAAGAAGGTAGGCAATAAAGAAATCACAACCACTAAGTATTACGATGTCAAACGTAGCGGTTCTTTGGATTTCAAGAAAGTTCCTGTTGATGCTTCTACAAGAATGCCGGATGGTCATATGGACTGCATCGAGCCCTATGACTACAAGGAACTGAAAGACTTCTCTATGGCTTACATGCCCGGCTTCTTGGCTGACAAGTATGATGTCAGTGTTGAAGATTGTGGTGCCCGTATGCAGGAACGCTGCCAGGCCACATTCGAATCCGAGATGGAAGACACCGTTACAGGTTATGACACACAGTCCGTTAAGCACAAAGCTGTTAAGGTTGAGAAGGGCGACGTTCATTACGCTCTGATGCCGGTATGGCTGCTTGGTACCAAGTGGAATGACCAGAGCTTCATCTTCGCTATGAATGGTCAGACCGGCAAGCTGGTTGGTGACCTGCCTGTTGATAAGGGCAAATATTGGAAGTATCTCATCATGTGGACCGTCATTTTGGCTGCCGTCATTAATGTTTTGAACCTGATCATGTTCAATATGACAGGCGGCACACTGGTATTCATGGGCTTTATCCTTCCCCTCATCATCGGTTTTGTCATTGTTTCTATTATGAAGGGCAATATGAAGTCCATCGTTGCACAGAAAGCCGGGGCTTACATAGCCAAGGGCGGTTTGAAGTTGTCA
>JAGHUB010000278.1 GCA_018065025.1 Candidatus Equihabitans merdae | reverse complement strand
GTCTAAGAGTTCGCGATTATCCAATGAGTGACCGAACACCTCTACCCTCATGATGTCGCTGTATCTCTTCTGCAGGAAATACAGATCCCGGCGTACTGTGTCATATGTATAGAAAGCTCCTGTGGCATTTACGATATCGCCGCTTGGCATGACTTCATCTGTGGTATAAGTCCATGAAGATGCTGCAACCACACCGGTACCATCCGGTTTATCGATGTTATCAACAGGTGTCTGAACCACAGTCTCTGTGCCTTCAGGATGGATGACAATCCGACCTCGGATAACTGCAATCAACATATAGGGAATTGTAATCAGCAATATGAGCACACAAACAAGACCTGACAGAACTCGTCTTCTGCGTCTCTTCAGGCGTTGTATTTTCTGCTTCTCTCGTCGTGCAGCCCGTCTTCTTGCCAGCTGTCGATCTTCTCTATCGCTCATTTCTCAAAAACTTTTACTGTTCGAAATCAGGTGTACCATCCAGATGATACGGTGTTGACTGGTATACGTAATAGTTCAACCAGTTAGTGTACAGATTGTTGGCATGTGATCTCCACTGCAGCAGGGGTGCATTCTTAGGATCATCATCCGGGAAATAATTCTTAGGCATTTTAATGGGAAGACCCTTTTCCAGATCACGCTCATACTCCTGTTTAAGAGTGGTGCGACCATATTCAGGATGTCCCATGATAAAAATCTTACGACCATTTTCCGCCATACACAGATACACGCCGGCTTCAGCAGATGTAGCCAAAATTGTCAAGTCAGGGCAATTTTCCACAGCACTCAGAGGCACTTCGGTGTGACGTGAATGGGGTGCCAGGAACTCATCATCAAATCCTCGAACCAAGGGTGTCTTTCTGTTAAAGACCCGATGTTTAAAAATACCAAAGACCTTGGCATCCATCTGTACTTTGGGCAGATCATAATAATAGTATAAACCAGCCTGAGCTCCCCAGCAAATATAGATGGTAGAGGTAACATTTGTCTCAGCCCAATCAAAAACCTTGGTCAGCTCCGGCCAATAGTCAACTTCTTCAAAAGGCATATCTTCTACCGGTGCGCCGGTGACGATCAGACCGTCAAATCTCTTATTGCAGATATCTTCAAAACTTTCGTAGAAAGTCTCCAGATGAGACTTTGCTGTGTGTTTTGACTCGTGTGATGAAACTTTTAAAAAGGTACAGTCGATCTGAAGGGGAGTATTGGAAAGCATGCGCAGCAACTGTAATTCAGTAGCTTCCTTCAGAGGCATGAGATTCAGAATAGCAATCTTAATAGGACGAATATCCTGATGTGTAGCTCTGTTTTCATCCATGACAAAGATATTCTCTTTTTCCAGAATCTCTTTGGCAGGCAAATCATTACATACTATAATAGGCATTATATCATCTCCATAAACTGCTCCTCAGTGATAATAGGAATACCCAGCTCTTTGGCGGTCTTATTCTTTGAGGAGTTACTGTTAATATCGTTATTAATCAGATAATCGGTCTTCTTGGTGACGGATCCTGTAACCTTACCGCCGCCGTCTTCGATTACCTTCTTTAAAGCATTGCGATTTGTATAGTGTACCAATGAACCGGTGATAACGAAAGTCTTATCTTTAAGATTTGCCTTCTCTTCGGTCATTTCCGGCTTGGAAATGGTAAGACAATCCAGCAATCTGTCCAGGCTTTCCTTCTTAGTCTCATCATGGAAATACTGATAGACGGCATTGGCGATTGAAGGTCCGAAGGAATAAATGCCTGTCAGTTCTTCCACATCAGCCTGACGAATGCGGTCCATGTCATGGTCAAAATATTTGCACAGAACCTTGGCATTGGCTACCCCAACTTCCGGGATACCAAGGGCACAGATCACTCTTTCAAGGCTTGTGTTGGAAGCATTATTAATGCTGTTTAACAGATTGTCCGCAGACTGATTACCGAAGCCTTCCATCTGACAGATGGTATCTCTATGCTCCTCCAATTTGAAGAGATCCGCAAACTCGTGGATAAGTCCCATAGCGATCAGTTTCTCAAGAGTTGCCTCTGACAGACCTTCGATATTCATGGCATCACGGCTGACAAAAAGTTCGTAGGAACGAATCTGTTTAGCCTGACACAGGGGATTTGAACAATACAGAGTCTGTACATCACCTTCGGTCTTAACAACGGTAGCACCGCCACAAGCCGGACAAACTTGCGGCAATTCCAGTGAATCACTGCAGGTCAGATTCTCACTGATCTGAGGGATGATCATATTGGCTTTATAAACGGTGATGCGGTCACCGATACCAAGTTTCAGACCTCTCAGAATACTGACGTTATGAAGAGAAGCTCTCTTAACTGTTGTGCCTTCCAGTTCCACCGGATCAAAGATAGCTACCGGATTGATGAGACCGGTTCGAGAGGGACTCCATTCTACTTCCCTAAGTGTGGTTTCCTCTGTTGCATCCTGCCATTTAAAAGCAAAAGCATTTCGAGGGAACTTAGCTGTTACACCAAGGGATTCCCCGTAAGCAATATCATCCATCATCAGCACAAGGCCATCGGAGGGGAAATCATTGTGGGCAATAGCCTCTGAAAAATAAGCGACCGCTTCAGGAATACTGTCACTTGTGACCATCTTGTATTCTACAACAGTGAACCCCTGATCTTTCAGCCACTCAAACTGGGCCTGTCTGGAATTCTTAAAGTCCACACCGGGAGCGCTGACCAGGAAGAAGGCATAAAAATTGACTGAGCGATCGGCAGTAACCTGAGCATCCAGCTGACGAACAGAACCGGAGCACAGATTTCTGGGATTCTTGTATTTGGCATCTGCATCTGCAATTGAGGCATTGATCTTCTCAAAATCAGAGTAATGAATGATGGCCTCACCACGAAGGACAAGACGACCCTTGTAAGGAATACGCAGTGGGATATTTTTAAAGGCTCTGGCATTACCCGTCACATCTTCACCGATGGCACCATTGCCGCGGGTAATGGCCTGTGCCAACTGGCCGTCTTCATAGATCAGAACCACTGTCAGCCCATCCATTTTCCAGGATAAGACGCACTTCTGATCTCCGGCAAATGCAGCCAGGCGATCTACTTCTTTAGTTTTGTCCAGAGAAAGCATGGGCTGCTCATGAACAACCTTTGGCAGTTCGTCCCTGACTTCATAGCCAACATTAATGGTGGGAGAATCTGCCAATACGATGCCGGTCTCCTTCTCCAAGGCTTCCAGTTCATCATAGAGAGCATCGTATTCTTTATTACTCATGATCTCTATGTCGTCTGTATAATATGCTTTCGAAGCCTTATTAAGGATATCTACCAGCTCACGCAATCTGGCTTTCTTGTCTATGGTCATATTATTCTCCCAATCCGCAGGCACGACGTAAGTCTTCTACTTCCTGTCTGGTCAGATAACGCCAATGGCCTTCCTGAAGTCTTCCAAGCTGAAGTGTCAGCAAGCGAACTCTCTTCAGGTCTTTGACCTTAACCCCACAGGCAATACACATACGACGAATCTGTCGATTCAGTCCCTGTGTCAGAATGATTGAAAACTTATCTTTATCGAGACGCTTGATCTTGCAGGGTCTGGTTTTTACTTTCTGAAGACGATGATTTTTGTCCGGCACTTCGATCTCTACACCGGAACGCATCTTATCCAATGACAGATCAGAAACAGCCCGGTCAACGGTGCAGACATATTCTTTCTCATGGCCGTTAACAGCCTTCATCATGGCATTATTTAATGCCCCGTCATTGGTAAGCAGGAGCAAGCCTGTAGATTCCTTATCCAGTCTGCCTACATAGGTCAGGTGAGAACCTAAGCCTACAAAATCGATGACATTCATGGCTTCCCGTTTCTCGGAAGTACAGACGATACCTGCGGGTTTATGAAGCATGACATAAACTTTCTTAAGGCTCTCTCCGATGGGCTTGCCATCCAGACAGACTATGTCACCCTCTTCTACTTTGGTACCGGGTGTTACCTTTTCATAAACATTAGAACCGGCACGACAGATGGTTACTCTGCCTTTCTCGATACGGGCATCCGCTTCTCTACGAGAACAGATGCCGCGTTCGGATAAATACTTGTTGATGCGCATAGCATTTTCCTGCATGCGTTCCTCCATTTTCCGGATGATCAGTAGCGACTGTCACCAAACTTGTTTATATCCAGTCCGGGCAGCAGCTGAGTCCAGGATGATGCACCGTTGATCTGGCTGACGTATGGTGTTGTGACTCTCATACCATTAGCTTTGCTGTCCATATAAGTCAGGACATTGTAAGACGGACGGGCACTGCCATCGGAACGTCTGATGCCCAGGTACCAGCCCCCGGCCATTTCTTCCGGCGTATCTTTATAACAATGGATGGTCAGATTGTCTACGCCGTTAGTCATCTCTGTGATGTAGTAAGCATAGGCACAGGCCGCTGCCTGCTGAGCCTCCATATCTACTCCATTATAGCGAGCTGACAGACCGGTCTCAGACAGGATGATGCGGTGGTTTTTACCGTAAGTATTCTGACAATAAGTTGCAAATGATCCCAGGTTCCACATAGTGACAGTGGGAGTATTTGTAGCATTCTGAGTCAGACCGTAATTGGGGCTGTTCCAGAAACGAGGATCCTGTTCCGGTGAACAATAGGGATGGAAAGCCAGGCCCCAGCTGATGTCGCCTTCTTCTTTCAGCTGTGTAGCGAAAGTATCCTGGAAATCTCTGGCTGTATAATATCTGGCACCTCGACTGGTTGTATTCCATACATGATCCAGAGAGTCATAGACTTCAACATTGGACCAGATACTCTTCATGGTATTGTAGGCAAGACGGTATACCTGAGTGTACCAGTATACGTACTTGTCAATAGGCACTTGTTCACCACAATAGTTCCAGCTAACAGGATCATCCAGCTCGTTGCCGATAACGAAATTATCAACATGAGCACTGGGATCTGAGAAGGTATCTGCCAGGAAGGCGAAACAGGCTTCTAATCGATCACGGCCACCCATCTCCTGGGCATTCATACCCACCAGCAATTGTTCATTGGGATTGAAGCTGCGGCCTGTAGGTGTGACCAGATTTGAAGGAGTAGAAATATCTGCATAAACAACAACAGTAACCTGAACACCTGCTGCATTCAAAGCAGCAACTCTCTGCTTATAGAAACCGGGGATACCGGCGTTGAAACCGTATGTCCGGCCCTTGTAGTTATACTGATAGGAACCGCCGGCAACCAGCTGTGCCAGAGGAATATTAAAGGTGGCATTCTTGATATGCAGAGTGTTGATGGCTTCGTTAACCTTATCTGTATCCCAATAGATAGCCAGGCCCTTCTTGTTCATGGGATTGGTACGGGCGAAAGTCTTGGAAGCCGCTGCCTCGGGATTGGTGATATACATACCGTTGCTTTCGATATAGTACTGACCATCCTTCTTAATACCCACAAAGAATTCCATATTAATGAATGATTGGGCATTTAAAGTTGAGGAGTTAACAGTAAAATTACTGCCGTCTGCACTGAAGCCAATGGGTGACTGACCCGTTGTTCTATAGGCCAGATTATCTTTCGCAAAAATATAAAGCATACCATCATCGCCGATGGAATTCTCATCATACTTTGTGCCGCTTACAGTGACCACATTAGAACCCTTGAGCTTACATGTATTGATTCGACGAGATCCAAGATACCACTTCTGATTGTCTGCACCTCTATAGGTGTAGAGCAGGATATCACTGCGTATAGCCACATTGGCACCGGAAATATCAATGGCCAGATTCTGATTGCGGTAGGGATGAATAGATACGGAACCATCACCATCTGACTTGATGACCCATTTTTGAGAGTCATCTCTTGTAACATTGTACTGTTTAACAGTAGCACCTGCCACACAGCTTCCCTGATAGCCCAAAGCTAAGCCGGACTTTACACAGAAAATGTAATAAACTTCTCCGGATACACCGGGAACTCGTTCAAATTTGAACTGCTGGGCCTCTGTCCAGTTATTGTTATAGCTCTGGATATTGGCATCATTGGCTACAGAACCGGAAGCAACGTCGAAGACGCGATCCGGGTACTTAACGCTCTTGATGATATGTACGCCGCCATAAAGGGTCTGATCCGGATTCTTCAGATAGAATTTCTGTCCGTCCAGATAATGATATGAAGCAAGAACAGCCATACCGTCTTCGAAAGCAAGACATAAATGATTAGCCTGTGCCGTAAGGAAGACATAGGTGCCGTTACTCTTCTTCATCACGTGCCATAACTGTGTTGAACTGCCTGTAGGTGTTGATTCAACAACCCTAACCCCCTCACGGGCATCGCCGCTGACTGACAGGCGCTTGCCGGAGTTCTTATTAGTCAGGTAATAATAACCGCCGCGATCTGAAGCTGAAATCGTATAGATCTGATCGTTGCCATTGGTTCTGGTTTTAAGAGAGATGTTGCCTGAACTTGAAGAGGTTACGACCTGTTTAACATCTTGGTCACTGCACAGAAGTACATCACCCTTATAGGGTTCATCAGAAACAAGATCCAGAGTAAACTGCTGCATTTTGCTATTGACAGCCTGGTCGATATAAAGATTAGCGCCTCGAGAGGGTGAGGAGCCGGACATAGTCAGGACCTTGCCACTCTCAGCGTGCTGGATATAGCAAGAACCATTTCCTGCATCAATGATGTTCCACTTCTGAGAATCTTCGAAACGAGGAGTATGAATCTGAACATTGGTCTGATTGGCCCAGTTGTTGCCTTCAACATCCAGGGCACGACCTGTTCCGTAAGAAACAAAAGAGATGGTGCCGTCACTATTGCGAAGAGCATACCATTTCTGATGTTCTGCTCCTCTGTCATCATAAATCAGGACATTGGTACGAATATAAGCGCGTCCACCGGATACATCCAGTCCCAGAGACTTGTCAGCAGCTGTATGAATGGCATAAATCAGAACAACCTGAACTCTGTTGTTGATGTTCTGACCCAGCATGCTGGTGGCTGTAAAAGGATGGTTAGGGACAAAATTAGTCACCGGTTCCAGCTCATCGATGTCATCAGTATCTTTGTTAAGAGGCTCTGATGGCAGAGAGTCCGGATCGGCGATATCAGATTCGTCATCCTTAAGGTCAGTGCTTTCTGTTGAATCGGCATCATAAGCCCCTTCAGCTTCAGAATTGTCCCGGCCATCTGCCTGGTCAGATACAGAATCACCCTCTGCAGATAATGATTCTACACTTTCTTTCCCCTGCACCGGATCTGCCAGACTGGGGATAGCTGATGTGGCCAGCATG
>JAGHUB010000003.1 GCA_018065025.1 Candidatus Equihabitans merdae | reverse complement strand
GGCAACACCGTGAGGTGTGTCATAAACGGCACCCAGTGTATGAGCCATGGAATGAGCGATACCAAGACCTACATTGGAGTAAGCCATAGCTGTGACATACTGAGCCAGAGCCATGCCTTCACGACCGTCGGGATCGTTGGCAACAGCTTTGCGAAGGTTCTTAGCGATGAGCTGGATAGCTTTGAGATCCAGGCAGTCAGCCAGTTCCCAGGCGCCTGCTGTGGTGTAACCTTCGATAGCATGTGTCAGAGCATCCATACCTGTGGAAGCTGTCAGACCCTTGGGCATAGAAGCCATCATGTCGGGATCGACAACAGCAACATCGGGGATGTCATTAGGGTCGACGCAGACGAACTTACGTTTCTTTTCTACGTCGGTGATAACATAGTTAATGGTGGATTCAGCACCTGTACCGCCTGTTGTGGGAACAGCGATGGTGAAGACTGTACGGTTCTTTGTGGGTGACAGACCTTCCAGAGAACGAACATCATAGAAGTCGGGATTGTTAACGATGATGCCGATACCCTTACCTGTATCCATGGAAGAACCACCACCGATTGTGATCATGAAATCAGCACCGGATGCCTTGTAAGCATCAACACCGTGCTGAACGTTTTCGATTGTGGGATTGGGTTTGATGTCGGAGTACAGTTCGAATGCGATACCATTTTCTGTAAGAAGATCTGTGACCTTAGCGGTAACGCCGAACTTGATCAGGTCCGGATCAGAAGCAACGAAAGCCTTTGTCAGGCCCTTGCCTTTAACGATACCGGGAATTTCATTGATGGCGCCGTGACCATGATAGGACATGCCATTGAGGACGAAACGATTAACTGCCATAGTAGATACCCTCCTTAAAAAACAATCAACTGTGGCTTTTTGAGTCACAGTTGATTATATAACAAACCTGTATTATTTTAAATGATTTGCGTGCTTTTTTCGCACACTTCCCAAAACATTTGTCCAAATGATCTGCCTTTGAGCAGATTTCAGATAATTATATCCACCTTGTTTTTACTGTGCCACATCCACCCATGCTTTAAATTCAGAGCATTTTTCTAATTCGGGAATGGTCAGTTCCACAGCACTGTTGCTGCTTCCGACGGCAGGAAATACTGTCTCAAAGCTCTTTAGGGATTCATCCAGATATACGTCCACGCCTTCTTTAATGCCAATGGGACATACGCCGCCT
>JAGHUB010000303.1 GCA_018065025.1 Candidatus Equihabitans merdae | reverse complement strand
CTCCCGTCACCAATCACGCCGGCGGAACCCTTGGTGGTATGTCAAGCGGTGCCGACCTGGTTACTCGTGTGGCCTTCAAGCCCACCCCTTCCATCGCACAGCCCCAGGAAACTGTCACCAAGCAAGGCCAAGATACCACCATCGAGATCAAAGGTCGTCACGATGTCTGCATCGTTCCCCGTGCCGCTGTGGTTACAGAAGCCATGATGGCTCTGGTCCTGGCAGATCATGCCTTAAGAAATATGACTGCCCGTCTGGATAATGTCGTGGCATTCTATAACAAATAAGCATTATCAGACCCATGACATTTTCTGTTATGATCTGACATACGAAATACAGCAATCTTAATAATATGAGCACATAGAAAAATGCTTCGCTCCTATCACGGGAACGAAGCATTTTTTTCATTTTTTAGAATAATGATTATAACTCTTTGATCAGGATGCAGTTGGGCTGATCTACCTTCTGAGGTCTGCCCTTCATGACCAATGTATGTTTGTCCACATCAAAAGCAAATGTTGTGATGGTGTTGGATGAGTTATTAACCACAGCAATATGTCTCTGATCCGGCATAAAGGCAGCATCCTTGGGGAAATCACCACTGGTAGGAAGTGCTACAATAGTAGAAAGCATACCTGTCTCTTCATCTACAGAGAAGATGGCCACTGAATTGTCACCGGCAGATGAGCACATCAGCATGGAACCATCATCGGACAATCTCATGGAAGCGGCTGCATCATAGGGATCACGCTTATTGGAAAGTGTTGTTACTTCCTGGATCAGCTGGAAGTCCGGTGTGCCGTCACGCTGTGCACCAACCTGGTAGACACGTACTGTGCTGGAGATCTCGCAGAGGACATAAGCAAACTTGCCGTCTTTTGAGAAATGCAGGTTGCGGGGACCTACGTCACTGCCCATGCGGATGATCTCGCACTCTGTCAGCTTACCGTTCTTCTTATTCAAACGATAGATAACGATCTGGTTAAGAGAATCGTCAACAGCACAGACGTATTTGTCATCTCTGGTCATACGAACAGTGCAGATATGGGGCCACCAGCTTCTGTCACGGATACCACCCTGTCTGTTGTGATAGACACAACTTACCTGGTGACCGCCGTTGCCTTCTTCATTGAGTTCAATAACTGTCAGTTTGGCATCATGGAAACCGGCAACAAAGAGGAAGCGACCGGCAGCATCTGAAGTCATATGATGACCACGCATACCATCCATATCGATCTCACTGAAAGGAGTCAGATCGCCATCCGGCAGGACTTCAAAGACACGAACACCTTCATCCGCAATAGAATAGAGATATTTTTTATTCTTGGATAAGCGAACGTATGAAGCATTCTTACAGGGAATGACCTTGCGAAGAGTCAGCTGATTGGCTTCGGTATCCAGATCATAAAGGTGGATACCTTCGCTCTTACCGGTTGTATAGGTACCTACATAAGCGACGTATTTCTTTTTTGCACTTTTTGCCATGGTATAACTCTCTTAATAATTATCTGATTCTTTCCGGGAAACCGATCTTCTTCTGAACCTTACGCAGGGTCTTGTTGGCGAAATAACCGGCCTTCTCTGCGTTGTTCTTGATAATGCTGTCGATATAAGCCTTTTCCTTGGCCAGTCTGGCGTGTTCTGCCTGGATGGGGCCAAGTGTGTCAGCAACTGTTTCACCAACAGCCATCTTGAATTCGCCATAACCCTTACCCTGGAATTCAGCAACAACTTCTTCCGGAGTAATGCTGCGGCAAGCGCTGTAAATGTCGATCAGATTGCGGATACCGGGCTGATTTTCATTGTAAGCGATGCAGGCTTCTGAGTCTGTGACAGCACGTTTGAACTTACGGATAATGGTATCACGGTCATCCATAAGATAGATGCTGGCGTTGGGGTTCTCATCGGACTTGGACATCTTCTTGGCCGGATCCTGAAGGCTCATGATACGGGCACCAACTTTGCCATAATAACCTTCCGGAATAGTGAAGACATCACCATAGATGCTGTTGAAACGTTCAGCGATATCTCTGGTGATTTCCAGATGCTGCATCTGGTCCTTACCAACCGGTACGGCGTCAGCCTGGAAGAGCAGGATGTCGGCGGCCATCAGAACCGGGTAGGCGAAAAGACCAACGTTGATATTGTCAGCATGCTTAGCAGACTTGTCCTTGAACTGAGTCATACGATTCATCTCACCCATGTAGGTGAAGCAGTTCAGGATCCATGCCAGTTCAGCATGAGCGGATACGTGTGACTGATAATAAATAGTGTTCTTCTCCGGATCGATACCGGCAGCGATGTAAAGCATCAGCAGATCTCTGGCACGTTTTCTGAGAGTAGCCGGATCCTGACGAACTGTGATGGAATGTTCATCAACAACACAGTAGAAGCATTCGTATTCATCGCACAGGCTGACCCAGTTTTTCAGAGCACCAAGATAATTGCCCAGTGTCAGCTGGCCTGTAGCCTGCATACCGGAAAAAAGAACTTTTTTATCGTTAAGCATATTACAAAATCTCCTTAATACATCAGATTAATCAATCATACTGCATAAAAGCCAAAAAGGAAAGCCGAAAGCGCAGATATAGATACAATCAATATTTCCATAATGCGGGAAATGATGGACACGATGCGGCTATCTTCGGCAAATATATTGCCAAAGAAGCAATATCCCGGCAGCAGGAATATCAGAAGAAATGGTACTTTCATGGCATTCATGGCTGAAATCACCGGATTGACAAAGCACGAAATGACATAGATCAGCAGCATGCCTGCCAAAGATGAAGCGATAATGGCCCGATCGTCCATATCAAAGCCATGGAATATGCAGTAGGCCACTGTCATGACAAAAGACATGGCCAAAAAGATGATGATGAGCCA
>JAGHUB010000297.1 GCA_018065025.1 Candidatus Equihabitans merdae | reverse complement strand
AGAGATAAATGCCCTTGTGCTGACGGATATCTTTGCTATAATGTTGTATGACTATGGGGTAAGGGCCCATGGTTAATTGGGGAAATAAAATAAAGGATATAAGGGGACGTGGCAGGAAAGAAGAAATCTGTCAGGAAAATATTCAGAAGCTATGATTACTATGACTACAACTTGTTGGCAGTCATAGTTTTGCTGACCGCTTTTGGCCTGGTTATCCTTTACAGCACCAGCTGTTATACCGCCCAGATCGTACAAAAGGATGATATGTATTTCCTGAAACGACAGGGGCTGTTTGCTGTAGCGGCCATCATCATGATGATTCTGGTGTCCTTGGTGGATTATCATAAACTGATGTATCTGGCCTTTGTGATCTATGCCATGGCTCTGGTGTTGATGATTGCCGTTAAGTATTCGCCTCTGGGGGCTACTATTAATGGCGCCAGACGTTGGCTTAAGATTCCCGGCACCGGTATGACCATCCAGCCATCGGAGATCGCTAAGATCGCTGTAATCATCTTCATCTCTCTTTTGATCGTGAAGATGGGACGGCGTTATCGCGGTGTGAAGCCTGTCATTTTGACCATGGCTTTTGGTATCGTTCAGGCCGGTATTACTTACTACTGCACAGATAACTTAAGTACAGCTATCATTATCTTCATGATCACGGCGGCTATCGTTTTTGTGGCACATCCCAAGACGGTACCATTCCTGGTATTGATCGGTATAGGTGTCCTGTTTATCGTGGCATTTATCTTATATGTGCCTCATCTGGCAGCGGGAGACAGTTTCCGTATTCAGCGTGTTCTGGTATGGCTCAATCCGGAACAGTATTCTGACTCCGGTGGTTATCAGATCATGCAGGCTCTGTATGCCCTTGGCAGCGGCGGTCTCTTTGGTAAGGGACTTGGCAACAGTACACAGAAGCTTGGCTCTCTGCCGGAAGCCCAGAATGATATGATCTTCTCCATCGTCTGTGAAGAACTTGGCGTTTTCGGTGGTCTGCTGCTTTTACTATTATTTGGTTTCTTATTGTATCGGTTATTTTTCATCGCTCAGAATGCACCGGATCTTTTCGGCTCTCTGATGGTGACCGGTATTTTTTCACACGTTGCGCTGCAGGTTATCTTAAATATCTGCGTTGTCTGCAATGTTATTCCGACAACAGGTGTTACCTTACCTTTTGTCAGTTACGGGGGCACGTCATTGTTCTTCCTGATGGCGGAGATGGCCATAGCCCTATCTGTTTCACACCAGATCAAATTTAAACAGGATGCTGTATAGGCTATTCTGAATGAGAGATATTTAAGGAGAATAAACTATGTTAGAGAAAATTAAAGCTATGCTGGCAGAAACTTTCTGTCTGGATGAAAACGACATCACAGTAGATACCAATCTTAAAGAAGATCTGGACGCTGATTCTCTGGACCTTGTGGAATTAGTTATGGCACTGGAAGATGAATATGATATGACTATTCCCGAGGATGATCTGCTGGCTATTCAGACAGTAGGTGATTTCATCAATGTTATGAAAGCCAACGGCGTCGAAGAATAAACAGAGGTAAAACATGATTAAAACTAGATTTGCACCAAGTCCGACAGGCCGTATGCATGTCGGTAACCTTCGTACGGCCCTTTATTCCTATCTGATCGCCAAACACGAAGGCGGCAGCTTCATGCTGCGTATCGAAGATACAGACCAGGAACGTTTCTATGAAGGCGCTCTGGATATCATCTACAGAACCATGGAATATGCCGGTCTTAAGCATGACGAAGGTCCGGACAAAGATGGCGGCGTAGGTCCTTATGTTCAGTCTGATCGCTGCAAGATGGGTCTTTATATGAAGTATGCTAAGCAGCTCATCGAACAGGGCGATGCTTATTATTGCTTCTGCACCAAGGAACGTCTGGAAAGCATCAAGTCAGAAACTGAAGATTATGCTATGTATGACAAGCATTGTCTCAGCCTCTCTAAGGAAGAAATCGAAGAGAATCTGGCCAATAATGTGCCCTATGTCATTCGTCTCAATGTTCCCAACGAAGGCACAACTACCTTCCATGATGAACTTTTTGGTGACATTACCGTCAACAATGCCGAGATGGAAGATATGATCCTCATCAAGTCCGACGGTTATCCCACTTACAACTTTGCCAATGTTATCGATGACCATACTATGGGCATCACTCATGTTGTTCGTGGTAACGAGTATCTGTCTTCAGCACCTAAGTACAACCGTATCTACAATGCATTTGGCTGGGATATCCCGGTTTATATTCATTGCCCGCTGATCACAGATGAAGAACACAAGAAGCTCAGTAAGAGAAGCGGTCATTCATCCTTTGAAGATCTGCTGGAACAGGGTTATCTTTCCGAAGCTATCGTTAACTTCGTTGCTCTTCTGGGCTGGAGTCCTGCAGACAACCAGGAGATCATGACTCTCTCAGAACTTGAGAAAGCCTTCGATTATACACATATCGGCAAGAGCCC
>JAGHUB010000112.1 GCA_018065025.1 Candidatus Equihabitans merdae | reverse complement strand
TCACCAGAGCAGCCTTAAGACCATTTGCCCTAAAGAGAAGTTCGCCCACAAAGATAATGACCCAAGTCTTTAATATCTGAGGCACTCTCCAATAGAGAGCCTGAGGATCGGCGCCGGTCTTCTTGATGACCATATCTCTCACCGGATCCAGAGCCAGACCTGCAAGTATCACGATAAAGTAATAGATGCCGTAGAAAATGTAATTCCAGGCGGGACCATGCCAGAGGCCGTTGCAAAGCCATACCGGCAGGAGGCAAATAGCGGAAATGCCAAGCTTGGTCAGGTATTTGCCAAATGCCTTATTACCGAAATGCTTGTTGCCAAACTTACGCCATTTTTTGACCAGCCCGGATGTGGATACCGGATAAAAGATATAAGTCTTAAACCAGATACCCAAAGTAATGTGCCAACGACGCCAGAACTCAGAAGCATTTCCTGAGAAGAAGGGCTGATTGAAGTTCTCCGGAAGGGTAACGCCAAACATCTGACCGGTACCAATGATCATATCCATACTGCCGGAGAATTCCATATAAAGCTGGGTGGTATAAGCCACTGCTGCCACCACGATCATGACACCGTGATAAGCGGCATAATTGTTGTAAAGTTCAGTTACCAAAGGTGCCAGGCGGTCTGCCACCAGATATTTCTTAAATAAGCCCCAGGTGATGCGGATGGCACCATCTCTTAAATTGTTGTAAGACAATGAACGACCGGACCAGAGATCTTCAGAAGTCTGATTGTAAAGGGCGATGGGACCTTCCATGATCTGGGGGAAGAAGGCCAGGAATAAGGCGATCTTGCCCAAAGGCTGCTTGCCGGAAATCTTGCCCCAGTAGACATCGGTCATATAGCCGATAGCTTCCAGAGTATAGAAAGAGATACCGATGGGCACTGCTCCCCTTTCAAAGGTAGACCAGTCATAGCCTCCGGTAAAATGAGTCAGCTTATCCAGGTTAAAGAGGAAGAAATACTGATACTTATAGAAGAAAATGCCTGCCAGAAGCAAAATAATAGCCAATACAAGAACACGCTTCTGCTCTTTCTTGGATTTCTTCTTGATCTCGGATTTTTGTGATTTGTCTGCACTTGCTAATTGCTCAGTGCATTTGTCCTGTAAGCGGCCTATCCACCGACCTACAAGATAGGTCAATGCGGTAACAGCCAACAGGTAGATCAGCAGGAACTTGCTGATAAGAATAAAGAAAAGATAACTTTCAATAAGAAGTGTGATCCATCTGAATCTCTTAGGTGTAACCTGATAGAACAATAATGCAATCGGGAGAAATATAAAAAGATAGATGGACACGTGGTAGGACATGTTAATCTCCTGAAAAAAATCATATAATTTCGCTCGCTTTTGAGCGCTCTCCGCTTTCGATGGTCTCTTCTATTATATCCATGAGTGGGTAAAAAACCAACCTGTCAAAGGGGATGTTTTTTAAATAAACAAAGCCCGAAGCTGAGATAAACTCAACTTCGGGATGGTATTAATTGTCGCTATCTCTCACATAGAGATACAGTGTCTGATTGTCCGGTGTGTAATCATCGGCAGGAATCATCTGCATGGTGGTTGGCTTAAAGCCTCTGTCATATCGTCTTCTGTACTGAATAGTGATATGGGTAGCACCATTTGCAAACAAATCCTTCAGATAATTAATATCTGTCACCTGGAAATAATAATGTAGGTCATCCTGGTAAACCTGACCGGTCTTGCCAAATTCACTAAGCCAAGAGGAAAGTGAAGGGGCAAAGCCCTTCTCCGTGGTTTTCTCTGAATCATCCATATTGACGATGGTGTAAGTATCCTCTGTCAGGTTGATCTTGAGAATCTTGCTGTAAAGATTACAAAGAGCTGTATGGGCAGCTGCCTGACCTCTCCGGTCCACACCCTTGGTGCGATAGAAGGCAGCCTTGTTCTGACGCATCCGCTCATCTGCCAGATGAGCCATCTGCTGAACAGACCTATCCTGACATTCTTCGGATGTGGCATAGCCGCAGGAGACAGACATCTTCTCAACCAAGTTGCCCTGCCATGCATCAGTCTTCTCCTTAAATGCCACTTTGATGGCTTCCAGCTGCACATCTTCTGCATGAAGAATAACAGCAAACTCATCACCGCCGATACGATAGACCTTACCATGAGACTCAAAGGATTGCTTCATACACTTTGAGATACCCTTCAGCAGCTCATCACCGGCCTCATGACCCAGGCTGTCATTGACCACTTTTAATTCATTCAAGTCAATAGACACATAGACCAGATTCTTATCCCTGGGATCCAGCTTGGTGATGTCATTTTCATAAGCACGGCGATTGCTGAGCTGAGTTAACTGGTCCGTGTTGGAATTGGCCAGCATTTCCTGCTCTTTACGCTTCTGCTCCTCGATGATCTGGGTGACGAACATGACCTTCTTCTGATTTCCCTCTTCATCTCTCTCCATGGAAATGAAGGAAGCGCGAGTCCAGCCGTGGTATTTTCCAATAAAGTCAACAGTAATAATGTTCTTATCCTTCAACCGTCTGGACAGCTGGGACAGGTCTACAAACTTTAAGATATGTTCCAGATACTCTTTCGTGACAGACTTGGTCATTACTTTATTCATGGCAGCCTGAAGATCGTTGCGGTCGTCAATGAGTCTGGTGATTCGATCTGACTCGATATAATCCACCATGCGGCTCTCTTCCAGATCCAGCAGATGCATGGTGTAGTAGGAATTGGAAATAGCCTCCAGGATACGTTCCCGAGACAGATCATTTCTGTCCTTGGTAATGATGAACATGTGAACGATCATGCATTCCAGGAAATAACCCAGACTATAGAAAGGAGCTTCCGGGTAAACCATCTGGAACACACCTGTCATCAGAGGAATAATGGCTACCCAGAAAATAGCCACATACTTATCTTTCTGGTTAGGCTTAGCTCTCTTAATACAGGAAAATGTCATGAAACCGCAGACAATAAATAACACATACTGATTAAGGAATGAGATGGGTCTGAAAGCCTGAGTAACATAGACCCCATCCACAATTCTGAAGATCAGCGGGTAGAAAAAATTGCCTACAACAAAAAGAGTCTGAGCCACGATGAAGGCATGACAGATGTGGATAAATACTTTCTTGTGCTTGATGTGTTCTTCCAGATAACTTAAGAAGAACTTCATGCAATAATAAGAAGTGAAAACGATAGCTACATGGAAAATGCTGGAAGATACGAAGAAAACCCCATCACTCTTGATGACCTTGCAATCACAAAGTCCCCACAGAACATCCTGCAGGCAGAAAAACATGCCGTATACCAGCATGAGTGAATAGGCCTTGCCGCCCTTGAGCTCTCTATCAGTCTCCCGTCGATCATCCATCCAGATAACAAATAAAACGATGGCAAAGATCAGCGTGGTGATCCAGTACATATTAGTTGACATGCAGCTAGTAAATCCTTTTTTTGAAAGTGGTGAAACAATTATATCAATTCATTATATCTTAAAATGGCGCTGAAAAAAAGAAGCTGCATGATGAATAGATATCATGCAACTTCCGATGAACTTCTGAACCATCAGACTTTTATTATTCATCCTGCATATATTCCAAGCCAAGATTCCTGGGCACATATCTTTCCAGAAATTCAATAATACGTCTGAACTCTCGATATCTCTGTGGATCTTCGCCAGGCCACCCTTCGATCACATTAATAATCTTATCCGCTTTGTAAAAAATAATCTTCCAATGATAGCCATCCAGAATCGCTTGGCCATGGTTGCCGGAATCATAGCAAAATAACTCAGACAGGTTGTTTTCAATAAAATACTTAACTGAGTCATGTGAAATGCTCATGGCAACATCATCCCTACAATCCGTGTTATTCTGATACTTGAAAACGCCCTTCTTTGATATGAAAATATTGAAGCAATATCCAAGATATGGATTATTCTGAATCTCGACACAGTCAACTAATCGTAATAATGTGTGGCGTTCTATCCTGGCACTGAAATTTGCAAGAATATGGCTTCTAAACTCTTCCGGCACAGGTATATTGTACCGATCAACATAATTAGCGAAAACATCACTCCAGTAGTAGGTACCGTCTGAATAGATGTTTCCTGTCCCAATGCTTCTTTCAGTATCAATCTCATCATAAACAATGCCAGGACGAGTAATGATACAGTGCATGCGAAGATAGGTAAGAATTCTGCTCTTTTCGAGATCTTCTTTGTCGCTGACGAGATTTTTTAAAGGTGGGAGCGACGTATCCCCATGTTCATATGAATAAGCTATTTTTTTCATGCTTTCACCTAAAACACTGATAAAGAGCTCTGAAGTACTGCTCACAGTCCTGAAACTCTGACAAACCTGAAACCTCTCCGTCACCAGCTTCTATGATCCTCCAAGAGCCA
>JAGHUB010000268.1 GCA_018065025.1 Candidatus Equihabitans merdae | reverse complement strand
CTTGATTGCCGGGAGATGATTCGTCTGGCCGGTTCTGACAGAGTTGAAACTTCTGTCAAAGTGGCTGAAGAGTTCTTCGGAGAAAAATTAGAACAGGCTGTCATTACTTACTCACAGAATTTCCCGGATGGCTTAAGTGGCGGTCCTGTGGCATTTTCCCTGAAAGCACCTGTCCTTCTGGCTGATGATCATAACAAGACCTGTGTCAAATACCTGAGAAATCATGGATGCAACAATCTGATTATCATGGGCGGACAAGCCAATATCTCAGATGAAAGTGCTGAATACCTGACCTGGAGTGATGCGGATACTTACAGCTCCTTCATGGAAGCTCTGGCAGGTACCGCTGATCTGGCACAGAAGCAAGGCTGGCTCTATGGTAACTCTGAGACCCTTCCGCCTTGTGAAGATGGTTTGGTGGCCTGTGACCGACTTATATCCAGAGCCTTGTGGGCATATGATACCTACTACAGAGATCAGCCGGTGGGCGGTATGACCGTCTTTAATATGGAGGCTTACCTGACAGCAAAGGGCTGGGAGAGAATAACCCAGGTAGACGCTCTGCAAGTTGGGGACGTAGTTCTGATGAAGACCATCGGCAGTTCTACACCCAATGCTCTGTGGCATAGCTTTGTTGTGGCCGGATTCAGAAGCCCGGATGATATTGATAAGTATGATGCCGGTAACCAGAGCCGAATCGACGCCGGCTGTCTGGCTCAGGGCGTACCTATTGATCAGTGGGAAATGAGAGAGTTCTACTGCGCTTTCAGAATGCCCTGATGGAATTAAATAATAGGATATGTGAAAAGAGGAGTCCTTGGCGGACTCCTCTTTGAATTCTACTCAGATGTTTGTTTGGGGCTGTGTTACGTGTATAACGATGCCTCACAGTTGGGATTTTTTTTATTCTTCAATTTTCTTGATAAAGCAGCGGCGGCGTTTAATAAACTCGGTATCCAGAGTTTTCCACTGGGCCAGTACCTTGTCATTGAGTTCCAGCATGGGACCGGATTCGGCGTACTGGATATTGTTCTTGTAACAGCCTTCAGCCATCTTTGAGATAACTACCGCATTGATACCGGCTTTCTGATATTCCGGTTTAACGGCAATCAGCAGAAGATCGATGAAGGTATTTTTCTTTAAGGACTTGAGAAGACCGATCCAGCCAAAGGGAAGATAGCGTCCGTTGCTCTTCTTAAGGGCAGAAGCGATGGAAGGTGCAGCTACACCGAAGGCGATCATATTCTCATTTTCGTCCATGACGAAGACTGCATAGTCCGGATTGATGAGGGGCAGGAACTTGCCCACATATTTTTTGATCTGAGTCTCTGACAGTTCTACGGTACCATACAGGGGGCTGTAGGCCTCGTTAACCAGATTGAAGACCTTCTTGATGTAGGGCGGATAATCCAGATGAGAACGAATCTTTGCTACATGGAGATTGTGTCTCTTCATAACTCGGTCAGAGATACGTTTCATGCGCTGATAGGCGTGACTATCTTCAGGGGGTACATTGATCTTTAGTTCCACCCAGTCTACATCCTTGCCATAACCAAGCTTCTCCAGATGGTCAATATAATAAGGCTGATTGTAGTAGGTGAAGAACTGGTTGGGTCTGTCGAAACCTTCCACCAGCATACCTTCACGGTCCATGTCGGTGAAACCTAAGGGACCGTGAACCTCGTTGCAGTTATGTTCTCTGGCGTATTTTTCTACGGTGTAAAACAGGGCTTTAGAAACTTCTTCGTCATCGATGAAGTCGACCTGGGTAAAGCGGAGACGCTTGGTGCCCCATTTTTCATTGGCGCGGTGAGAGAGGATGACACCAACACGACCAACGATCCGGCCGTCACGATAAGCCAGATAGGCTTCGGCATCACAGTACTCAAAAGCGGGATTCTTCTTACGATCCCAGTCTTCCATATCATCAGAGAAGGTGGCCGGAATAAAAACGGGATTATCTTTGTTCAGGACATTTGGGTAGTCAACGAACAGTTTTAATTCTTTCTTGTTTGTGACGCGTTTAATTTCGATCATTTTCCTAATTCTTTCTGACAGATTTTTTTATAAAAATTTTATTTTTATCAGTTTAACATGGGAAATAGCATTTGTCTAATGACGCATTGGCGCGTTGCCATAATAAAG
>JAGHUB010000248.1 GCA_018065025.1 Candidatus Equihabitans merdae | reverse complement strand
GCAGAGGTGGAAGTGCAGTAATGCATGCAGCTGACTGTTACTAATAGGACGAGGGCTTGACCAAAGACTTGCAGATCACATATGCGGTTTTGAGGGTGCGGAAAAATTGTTTAGGGGAATCTTCTAATGGTAGGAAAGCGGTCTCCAAAACCGTCAATGGGGGTTCGACTCCCTCTTCCCCTGCGAACTAACCGGAAACTTCGTGTTTCCGGTCTTTTTGTGTTTATCGATAATTTACATAATTCCTTTAGTTTTTAATTTTATGTAAACATACCTTTTTTTCCTTGAATACTATTTGCTTCATGCTATAGTATTGTTTGGGGATTTTTTATATAAGGGGAAACTAAATAATGTCTGAAGAAAAAGCCTATGATAAGGTCACTTCTTTGTGGGAAGAAGAGGAGACCTATGATACATATTCGCCTATTTTTCAGCCGATTATGCCGGATGAGTTCAGAAGTGCTGATGAAAAGCTGGATGACGTGATCCGCAAGATGGTAAATGAAACAATAGGTGATGTTCCTATCTATCAGGCCAAGCAGAAGAATAGTAAAGCCGGAAGCTGGACTGATCCAAAGAACAAATCTAAAAAGAAAAAATTCAGTTTTGGCGGTAATTCCGCCGGTGGAAATAAGAATAAGGAGCCGGGCAAATTAAACGGTACACAGATTGCGGGGCTTGTATTTGCATGCATCGCTGTTGTTATTGCTTTGGTATATCTGTATTTTGCCTATTCTTATAAGGAAGTTTTTTTCGATGGTACATTCATTAATGGCGTTGATGTTGGTGGAATGACACCTGAACAGGTAGAAGCCGATATTGCTGCACAGGTTGAAGATTATGATGTAACCATCACCTTTAGAGGCGGCAGTAATCATGAGATATCAGGTGATCAGTTCGATTTCCATTATGTCTCAAACAATAAGGCCAGAGAGATCAAAGATGCTCAGCCCTTTATGGCTTGGATCCAGGGTAAGATAGGTCATACTGAGAAGTATACTATTGAAGAAGCAACTGCATATGATCGTGATAAGCTTAAAAACCTGGTTCTTGATTTTGATGAATTAAAGGAAGAAAACCAGGTAAAGCCTACAAATGCTTTCCTTCAGATCAATGAAGGCGACTCATTTATTATCACTCCTGAAACGGAAGGCAATACCATTATTCAGGATAAGTTCTTTGATAAGCTTTATAACGCTATCGATCTGGTTGAAACTGAAGTAAATTTCTCTAAAGATAATGACGTTTACGAGACAGCTACTATAAAGGCAGATAATCCTGAACTTAATACTCAGATGGCTGATCTGAATGCATTCCTTGATACTACTGTTACCTATAATATGTACGATGGCATGCAGCAGATCGTTGACCGTCATACACTGATTCAGTGGCTGGACGTTAATGAAGATGGTTTCTATTTCATTAACACCGATAAGATCAATCAGAAGGCTGCTGAGTTTGTCAGCAATATGGCTCAGACCTTTGACTTCGTTAAGAAGACTCGTACATTTAACAGTACTCAGAGAGGTCCTGTTGAACTGGGGTGTTCAGAGTATGGTATTATCATTGATCAGCAGCAGGAAACAGAAGCTTTATTAAATGATGTTCTGAATCGCATCACTGACACGCGTGAGCCCATCTATTCAAGAAATGATGGTGTCAAGAGCGCCAACTTTGACGGCACATATATTGAGGTAGATATTGACAACCAGCATCTGTACCTCTACAAAGAGGGGCAGTTGGTAGTTGATTCGGCTTGTGTTACCGGTCTTAATGAAGGCGACAGAAAGACTCCTAAGGGCGTATGGAAGATCTATTCTAAACAGCGTGACCGAGTCCTGCGTGGTGAAGAGATCGAAGAGGGTGTTTACTCTTATGAAGCTCATGTAAATTACTGAATGCCCTTCCATGAAGGTTATGGTTTGCATGATGCCACATGGCGTTCAAGCTTCGGTGGTGACATTTATCAGTATGGCGGTTCCCATGGTTGTGTAAACCTGCCGGAATACATCGCAGCTGAAGTTTATGACAATATCGAAGTTGGTACCATCGTTGTTATTTTCTAAGCTAAAATAAGAATACTGTTCTTTGCTACATTTGAAATATAGTTAAAAACAATAGAGCGTATAGCCGTCAGGTTATACGCTCTTCTTTTTTTATTTATTTAAGAAGTGTCAGCAGATCTTCCGGAGCATTGATCACAGCATCCGGGGCTGTTGCATTTCCAAAGCCGTAAGCTGCGTGAATAAAAGCGATGCCTGCCTGGCGGGTAGCTTTTTCGTCGCCGGCGGTGTCGCCGATGTAGGCAGCATCTTCCAGGCCATATCTTTCGCACATGATGCGAATATTATCACCTTTCATCAGGCCTGTATCGGAAGGACAGAGGTGGTCTTCAAAGAGATGACCAAGTCCGGTGTTTTCATAGAAGACTTCCGGATAGCCGCCATAACAATTGCTGACGATAAAGAGGCGGTGAGTTTTGGCCAATTTGCGAAGAGTTTCTTCCATGCCCGGATAGACTTGGCCGGGGTGTTTGGCAAGATAGGTGTTAACATTGGCGCACATCTTACTTACCAGTTGGTTGCTGTCTTCCGGTTCCAATTCCGGAAACAAACTAAGGCCGATATCGGCAATTGTTTTTCCAAATTCTGCTTTTAATCGAGTTGAAGTGATGGGATAATGTGACGGCATCAGTTCCGGGCGCTCAAGAAGAAGCTCGCTGTAAGCTTCAGCGGCTTTATCCGTACAATCCCAAAGGGTGCCATCCATATCAAAAATGAGGTTCTTTATCTTTTTCATGGGTTGTATTATAGTCATTAACGTAACAACACTCAAGAAAAATATTGATATTAAAATATGACAGATAAGAAAAGATTACCGGATGCCAAGATGCCTTCACCGGGTTTTGAGAAGTACTTGATTTCCTGGTTTGAAAATAATAAAAGAAAACTTCCCTGGCGAACCACATCTGATGCCAACCACATCTGGGTATCGGAGATCATGCTACAGCAGACTAAGATTGCAGCTGTTATCGAGAATTTCAAACGCTACATGGAAGAATTGCCCACTCTGGAAAGCCAGGCAGCCTGTCCGAA
>JAGHUB010000013.1 GCA_018065025.1 Candidatus Equihabitans merdae | reverse complement strand
TCTGCGGCTGCGGAACATCTCCTATAGAAGCAGCCATGAAAGCCGCCAAAATCGCTCCGGGTATGCGCCGTCACTTTGATGCTGAGAGATGGAGCGGTTATCTGCCAAAGAGAATCTGGGCAGAGGCTGTCACAGAAGCTAAGGATATGATCAATCTGAATATTAAAACGGATATTCAGGGTTATGACATTGATCCTAAGGCCATCAGCGCCTGCCGTGACAATGCCAGAGCTGCCGGTGTAGATAAAATGATTCATTTCCAGGTCAGAGACGTCAAGGATCTGCATCATCCCAAGAAATACGGTTTCATTATTACAAACCCGCCTTATGGTGAGAGATTGGAAGATCAGGAAGCTCTGCCGGCTCTTTATCAGACCATCGGAGAAGCCTACCGCAATCTGGATAGCTGGTCCATGTATCTCATTACTTCCTATGATAAGGCAGAGAGTGATATCGGACGCAAAGCGGACAAGAACCGCAAACTCTACAATGGTATGTTGAAAACCTATTTTTATCAATATATGGGGCCAAAGCCTCCCAGAAGAGATAAATGATGTGTTTTTCTGATAACCACTACAATTAAATACATGTAAAAAAATGTTAAAAATTAACTGCAGGTCATAGTGTTGATAATCATATTTGTCAGTGCTATAATCTGCAGTTGATGTATTTTATAAAATTTTTATAAACAGGTGAGGATCCGTATGAGGTTTACGAGAGAAGAAGCGGTTGAGCGGATGCTTACCGGTTACAGCGTCTACTATAATGTCGAGCGTTTGGATGAAGAGCAGAAGCCTCTGACCGCTGTCTGCGAGTTCTTTCAGAGAGATGAGAAATATGTCATCTCCAAGAAAGCAAATGTCTGGACTACTGAGATGGAAGAGTTCCTGTATGTTATTGATCAGGAGCATCTGACAAAGGAAGACGTTGTGCGTTGGTCTGAATATGTATGGGAAGAAGGTCTTAAGAAAGCCAATGTGGGTCCCGGACATATGTGCACCAATGCGGTGGCAGTTTTCGTCTGCAACACTTGCGATGCGGAAGCCGCCAAGGCACTTAAGAAGTGCCGACATCATAAAAGTTTTCAATGGTCACTGCGTGGATGGATGGACTTGCAAACCGTACTGGTTGAAGTAGATACGGATGGAATTACTTCAAACTCTATGGGGAGGAATGCAGCGGCCTTATTGAAAAAAGTCCTGTTATAAGTTTTTTTATTAAAGGAGAGGCGTACTATGAATCTATTGTTACTTCTTATCATCTGCGTCGCTATCCTGGTTATCGGCTACATCTTCTACGGTGGTTGGCTGGTAAAGCAGTGGGGCGTTGGTGATGGTACACAGGCTGAAACACCGGCTCACACAATGGCTGATGGTGTTGACTATGTTCCTGCTAAAGCTCCGGTTCTGATGGGTCACCATTTCTCATCCATCGCCGGTGCCGGCCCGATTACCGGTCCGATCAACGCAGCTTTCTTCGGTTGGCTGCCCGTTACTCTGTGGATCCTCATTGGTGGTATCTTCTTCGGCGGCGTTCATGACTTTGGTGCTCTGTTCGCATCTGTCCGTAACAAAGGTATGTCCATCGGTGAAGTTATCTCCGCTAACATGAGCCGTCGTGCAAAACGTCTGTTCATCATCTTCTCTTATCTGACACTGATCCTGGTCGTAGCTGCTTTCGCATCTATCGTTGCCGGTACATTCGGTGCTACAGTTGATGAAGCTGGCGTTATCGACAGAGCTGCTTCTGTAGCTACATCTCAGGTTGCTATGGTTTCTATCCTGTTCATCCTGATCGCTATCGTATTCGGTTTCCTTGTATACCGTCGTAATGTTCCGATGGGTATCGCCACAGTTATCGGCGTTATCGCTATCGTTGTTATCATGGCTATCGGTATCAACTTCCATCCGATCTATCTGACAACTAAGCAGTGGATGATCATCGTAGGTATCTACATTGCCATCGCTTCTGTTACTCCGGTTTGGATTCTGCTTCAGCCCCGTGACTATCTGAGCTCCTTCCTGCTGTATGCTATGCTGGCAGTTGCTCTGTTCGGTGTTATCGTTGCTCATCCGACAGTTTCTTCTGAAGCTTTCCCGGCTGTTGCTGGTTTCGCTGTTGACAATGGTAACGGCGTTCAGTATCTGTTCCCGGTTCTGTTCACAACTGTTGCTTGTGGTGCTATCTCCGGTTTCCATTCACTGGTTTCTTCCGGTACAACATCCAAACAGCTGGACAAAGAAGCTGATGCTAAGCCCATCGCTTACGGCGGCATGCTTCTGGAATGCGTACTTGCTGTCCTGACACTTTGTGCTGTTGGTTATGCCAAGATGTACAATGTTGCTAATCCGGATGCTCCGCTGGCTGGTGCTACAGCTATCTTCGGCGGCGGTATCGCTCACGTGATCGATGACGTTATCCCGGGCAGCTACACAATCCTGTTCACACTGCTTGTTCTGACATACTCAGCATTCTGTCTGACATCTCTTGATACAGCTACACGTCTTGCTCGTTTCATGTTCCAGGAATTCTGGCTTGAACCGGGTCAGACTGTTGCTGATGTAAAAGAAGGTTGGAAGAAGACTCTGGTAAATCCGTATGTAGCCACAATCATCACTGTTGTTCTGGGCGTTCTGCTTGGTATGACAGGTTATGCTAAGATCTGGGGTCTGTTCGGCGCTGCTAACCAGCTGCTGGCCGGTCTTGGTCTTCTGGCTGTTGCTACATGGCTTGGCAACATCGGCAAGAACAACAAGATGTTCCTGTTCCCGATGGGCTTCATGATGGTTGTTACAATCATCTCCCTTGCCTTCACAATCAAGAACCAGCTTGCTGTTATCTCTTCCGGCGCTGCTGACTGGGGTAACTACGCACAGGCTATCCTGGGCGCCCTGCTGATCATCCTGGCTGTTGTCCTTGTTATCGAAGGTATTCAGACTCTGGCAGGTAAGAAGAAAGCCAACGCTTAATCTTACGTTCAGTAAAGACTGAAGAATCAAGTTAAATTAAAAGAGCGTACACCATCCGGGTACGCTCTTTTTTTGAAAGGTAGAGACATTATGACAAAAATCATTTTCGCCACAGGCAATAAGAATAAACTTCATGAGATCAACGAGATCTTAGCCGGTACAGATTATCACGTTATTTCCATGAAAGAAGCCGGTATTAATATCGATATCGTGGAAGACGGCAGTACATTTCTGGAAAATGCCCTGATCAAGGCCAGAGCTATTGCCACTGTCTCAGGAGAACTGACTATGGCAGATGATTCCGGTCTGGTGATCGATGCCTTAAATGGTGAGCCGGGTATCTACTCAGCCCGCTATCTTGGAGAGGACACACCCTATACAACCAAGAATGCTATCATTCTGGATCGTATGAAAGATGTGCCTACCGAAGAACGTACCGCACGTTTTGTCTGTGCCATGGCTGCCATCTGTCCCGATGGTACAGAACTGACAACGGTTCAGAATTTCGACGGACTCATCGCTGATGCACCTGCCGGTGAAAATGGTTTCGGCTACGATCCCATTCTGTATCTGCCGGAAAAAGGCTGCACTTCAGCTGAACTGTCCGAAGCCGATAAAAATGCCATCAGCCATCGAGGCAAGGCTCTCAGAAAAATGAAAGAGATGTTGGAAACTTATGCGTGTACTGATCATCAGTGATACTCACGGAAGATTATTCAATCTGAAGAAAGTCATAGACCGCTGTGGTCCTTTTGACCACGTCATTCACGCCGGGGATTTCCAGCGGCAGGAGAGTGAGATCAAGGAGATGTGTGGTTGTTCCCTCACAATGGTTAAGGGTAATGGCGACGGCGCGTCTTCTTTACCCCTGATGGATGTGGCCTGTGTGGAAAATGATCGCATTCTGGTGGTTCATGGTCATCGTCATATGGTGGCTTATGATCGGGATTATGCGGTAAGCCTGGCTAAGGAAAATGGCTGCAATATGCTGGTGTGCGGACATACCCACATGCCCTTCATTGACGAATCCGATCCGGATGTGACTGTCATGAATCCGGGCTCTCTGACAAGACCCAGACAGATCGATGCCAGACCCAGCTTCATTGTGCTGTCTTATGACCGCCAGGGTAACCATCTGTTGAGCATGAATTATCTCTAAGTAAGTGGTTGACAATCCCAGGTAGTCTATATTATAATCTCTTGTGCACGATTTGGGATTACAGGAATTCCTTAAGAGTCAGATTCGGGGTGTAGCTCAGTTTGGCTAGAGCGCCTGCTTTGGGAGCAGGAGGCCGCAGGTTCGAGTCCTGTCACCCCGATGAATTCGCAGGTGTGGTTCAATGGTAGAACACTAGCCTTCCAAGCTGGAAACGTGGGTTCGATTCCCATCACCTGCTCTATGGCAGTTTTGCCGATCAGAATAATAGTGATATATGTTATATTAATCTTGACAAGGTTATAAGGCGTATGGTACTATTGGTTGGCTGTGTGAGAGTTCTTCAAAAGAGACTGTCCATGGTTTTGTGTCTGTAGCTCAGCCGGATAGAGCAACGGCCTTCTAAGCCGTGGGTCAGGGGTTCGAATCCCTTCAGGCACGGTTATATGGTGGATGTAGCGTAGTTGGTTAACGCGCCAGATTGTGGCTCTGGAGACCGTGGGTTCGAGTCCCATCTTCCACCCTTCTTCTTGGCAAGAGCCCGGACAGTACGATGGGCTATCGCCAAGCGGTAAGGCACAGCACTTTGACTGCTGCATGCGTTGGTTCGAATCCAACTAGCCCAGTTTCAAAACTGAATACGGAGCATTAGCTCAGGTGGTAGAGCACTTGACTTTTAATCAAGTTGTCCGGGGTTCGAGTCCCCGATGCTTCATGAAGAGGACCGGAACCAAGTGGTTCCGGTTTTTTTAATCATTATGTCCTTATATGAATCTTTGATTCAATAAACATTCATTCTTTTGAGGGGAATATTTGGCGATATCAAGGAGGCATTCCTATGATTCTGGAAAAAATCAAAAACCCGTCAGACCTTAAACGTCTGAATAAAAAGCAGCTGGAAAGACTTTCATCCGAGCTGCGTCATTTCATATTAGAGAAAACAGCCGCTACCGGTGGCCATCTGGCATCAAACCTGGGGTCAGTAGAATTGACCCTTGGTCTTATGCGTGCCTTAGACCTTCCCAAAGACAAGATCATCTGGGATGTAGGCCACCAGTGCTACACTTACAAGATTCTCACCGGCCGCAAGGACCAATTTGATACTTTGAGACAGTACCATGGCTTAAGCGGTTTCCCCAAGCGAGCAGAAAGTGAATACGACAGCTTTAATACCGGCCACAGCTCCACCTCTATTTCAGCAGGCCTTGGCATGGTATATGGTCGTGACATTCAGGGAGAAGACTACACAGTCGTCTCTGTCATTGGTGACGGCGCCCTTACCGGTGGTATGGCCTTCGAGGGTCTCAATAATGCAGCCGCCTTGAAGAAGAATTTTGTCATTGTCCTCAATGACAACAACATGTCCATATCTAAGAATATCGGCGGCATGTCCCATTACCTGGATTCAATTCGTACCGGCAAGGGCTACAATGAATTAAAAGACAATGTAGAAGACCTTCTCAATAAGGTACCGGCTCTTGGTAAACCTATGATTCGTCAGATTCGGAAAACCAAGAGTATGGTCAAACAGCTGCTTATTACCGGCATGCTTTTCGAAAATATGGGTCTTACTTATCTTGGTCCCATCGATGGTCA
>JAGHUB010000117.1 GCA_018065025.1 Candidatus Equihabitans merdae | reverse complement strand
GATGGTCAGACCACCGAGCTGCTGTTTGAGGAAGAATAAAGGAAGAAGATAACATGATGACAAATCCTGAAGAAAAAAAGGATATCGAAATACTGGCTATCGAGAGCTCCTGTGACGAAACAGCGGCAGCGGTTGTGAGAAATGGCCACGAAGTGCTGTCCAATATCATTTCCTCACAGATCGATCTGCACACCTTATATGGTGGTGTTGTGCCGGAACTGGCTTCACGTAAGCATATCGAAAAAATCAATCCGGTTATTGAGGAAGCTTTGAAAGCTGCTGATCGTAAGCTGGAAGACATGGATGCCATCGCCGTCACCTATGGTCCCGGTCTGGTAGGGGCTCTGCTGGTAGGTGTGGCAGCAGCCAAAGGCTTAGCCTGGGCGGCCAATAAACCTCTGATCGGTGTCCACCATATCGAAGGTCATATCTGCGCCAACTATATTGAACATCCGGATCTGGAGCCTCCTTACCTGGGCTTAGTAGTATCCGGCGGTCATACTCATTTGTTTGTTGCAGAAGAAGCAACCAAGTTCAGAATTCTGGGAAGAACGGTGGATGACGCTGCCGGCGAAGCCTTTGACAAGGTAGCTCGTGCTATCGGCCTTGGTTATCCCGGTGGTCCCAAGATCGACAAGCTGGCTAAGGAGGGTGATCCTGAAGCCATTAAGTTCCCTCAGGCCCATGTCAATGGTTCTGAATATGACTTCAGTTTCAGTGGTTTGAAGTCAGCGGTTCTTAATTATCTGAACCATGCTTCTATGATGGGAGAGACCATTAACAAAGCTGATCTGGCCGCTTCATTCCAGAAGTCGGTTGTGGACGTGCTGTGTCAGCATGTGGTCAATGCCGCCAAAGAGACAGGTCTTACCCGTGTGGCTATGGCCGGTGGTGTTTCTGCCAATTCAGCTCTTCGCGCAGGTATGGAGGAAGCCTGCCGCAAAGCCGGTTGTACATTGGCTGTGCCCTCACCTATCTATTGCACAGATAATGCTGCTATGATTGGGGCGGCCGCTTATTATGAATATAAAAAAGGTCATTTCAGCGACCTGGATCTCAATGCCGTACCCGGCTTGAAGTTAGGAGAATAAATCATGAAAAATATCGCAATCATTCTGGCAGCCGGTAAAGGCAAACGTATGAAGACCAACACTCCCAAGCAGTTCCTGAATATGGGTGGTGAACCCATGCTGGTAAAATGTGTTCGCGTTTTCGAAGAAAGCAATGTCATCGATGAGATCGTTCTGGTATGTTCAGAAAAGCATAAAGACGAATGCAAAAAGCTGACCAAAGGCTTCCGCAAGGTTAAATCCCTGGTCATCGGCGGCAAAGAAAGATATGACTCTGTTTATGAAGGTCTGAAAGCTTGTCGCAACTGCCGTTATGTCTTTATCCACGATGCAGCTCGTCCCTATGTCACCACCGAGATTCTTAATCGTGTCTATCAGGCAGTTAAGGAATTCCCTGCCTGCGTCGTTGGTATGCCGGTTAAGGATACCATTAAAGTTGTTGACGGCGATGGTTTTGTCACCATGACACCGGATCGTGCTCATGTCTGGATGACTCAGACTCCCCAGGTCTTCCGTTATGATCTGGTGAAAGAATCCTACGATATCATGATGAAGCGCGGTGTTAAAGGCTTCACCGATGATGCCGCTGTTGTGGAAGCTGCCGGTCTGTCCCGTGTTAAACTGGTAGAAGGTTCCTATGACAACATCAAGATCACCACATCCGATGACCTGGATGAAGACGGCGATGTAAAAGTCAAAGCCGCTAAGGAAGAAAAAGCTGCCAAGGAAGACAAGGCTAAGAAAGCTGACAAGAAAGACAAAAAGAAAAAGTAAGAATATTTCCATCAAAAAACAGCCCATTTTCGTGGGCTGTTTTTATTGTGTCCTGAGTTGAATCTGCAATTCAAAGCAAGTTTTCTGAGGTATTTATGAAGCTTGGAGTGTTCTCTTGACGAAGCGCCGATACAGGATGATGCAGATCACAATAGACAGGAGAGACCCCATAGGGGCTGCCAATCCCATAGGCCACAAGGTGGCAGGGAAGAGGACTGAAGCCATGTAAGCTCCGGGGACACGTACCAGTACAACGGAGATCATGTTGTGAATAAAGGAATAGATTGATTTTTCGTAGGCACTGAAGAAACCGCTGAAACAGAAATGAATACCGGCGAATATGCAGTCTACCGAGTAGGATTTCAGATACTGCTCACCGTAGATGATGACATTTTCCTCATTTCCTGCGAAGAGGCCCACGATTGGGGCGGAGATAAACTGGCACATGATGAAGATGACAGAACCGAAACCAATAACGATCCAGATACCGATGCGCATGGCCTGACGTGCACGGTGGTGCTTGCCGGCACCCCTGTTCTGAGCAGCTGCCACAGAGACAGCAGACAGCATGGCAGAAGGTACCAGGAAGAGGAAGCTGATTACTTTCTCGACAATGCCAACAGCGGCTGAGATATCCACACCACG
>JAGHUB010000339.1 GCA_018065025.1 Candidatus Equihabitans merdae | reverse complement strand
ATCTATGACCGTAACGGTCAGATCCTGGCCACCAATAAACTGGCTTACAGTCTGACCATCACAGATGCCGGTACTTATGAAACCAATCGTGAGAAGGCTCTGGCCCTCAACAGTGAAGCATATAAAATCAGTAAGATCCTGCAATCCCATGGTGATCATTTCAGCAATGACTTCCATGTGGTACTGGATGGTGCCGGTAACTACACATACAACGTTTCCGGTCGTACTCTGCTTCGATTCAAGGCCGACGTATTTGGTCGTGCTTCTATCGATGACCTGAAAGATAATGAGCGCAATGCTTCTGCAGAGGAGATGATGGCTTACCTTGTCTCTGAAGAGCGTTTTGCCATTATTCGTGAACAGAAGCCTTATAGCGCTTCTGAACTGGAAGCCGTTGGTCTGCCCACAGATCTGACTAAAGAAGAAATACTGGATATCACTTATGTGCGTTACCAGTTATTCACCAAGTCCTACCAGAAGTATGTGCCGGTTACCATCGCCACATCCCTTTCTCTGGAGTCGGTAGCTGAGCTGGAAGAGACCGCATCAACTCTGACAGGTATCGAAGTACGTGAAGATTCTATTCGTGTTTACGAAGATCCTGAGGCATTCGCCAGTGTCATCGGTTATACCGGTTCCATCTCTGCTGAAGAATTGACAGTCTATCAGGAAGAGAATCCGGACTATGACAGCACCTATATCGTTGGTAAGTCAGGTATCGAGAAGGTATGTGAGCTTTATCTTCAGGGTACTGACGGTTCTCAGACCGTTTATGTTGATAACCTGGGTAAGGTTAGAGAAGTAGATGAAGATTCACTGGTTGAAAGTGTGGCCGGTAATGATGTCTACCTGACATTGGATAAGGATATGCAGGTGGTTGCTTATCAGGTTTTGGAACAGCGTATCGCCGGTATTCTGGAATCCATCATTATCAATGAGAAGACATTTGATAAGTCAAATCTTATCGATGCTTCTTATATTCGCATCCCGGTCTATGATGTCTATAATGCTTTGATTGCCAACAGTGTTATCGACACCTCACAGTTTGCTTATGCTGAAGCTTCTCAGGATGAGAAAGCCATGCTGGCCGTCCACGACCAGAAGCAGGCAGAAGTCTTTGCTGCTGTTGCCAATGAACTTCTGGGCAGTGACAATCTGCCTTACAGCAGCCTGACAGAAGAGATGCAGGAATATGTCAGCTATATCGTCAATAAGCTTCTGATTGAGAAGACCGGTATCCTTAACAAAGATGCCATCGATACAGAAGATGAGGTTTATAAGAACTGGAATGAAGGTCTGGTCAGTCTTAAAGACTATCTGAACTATGCCGCTTCCCAGAACTGGATCGATATCTCTGCCATAGCCACATCAGACCGTTATCTCAGTTCTGATGAAATCTACTCATTGCTGTCTGATTACATCAACGAGTACCTGTCCACAGACAGTTCTTTCGACAAGATTCTGTACAAGTACATGCTGCAGACAGATATGATCACACCTTCTATGATCATCAATGTCCTTTATGATCAGGGCATCCTGAGTACAGAGGATGAAGATTATGAAGGCTTTAAATCCGGTACTTTACCTGAGTATGAGCTGATCATCCATAAGATCCACAACCTGGAGATCACACCGGCTATGCTGGCTCTGGAACCCTGTTCCGGTTCTATGGTCGTAACAGATCCTACCACAGGTGAGATTCTGGTTAATGTATCTTATCCCGGATACGACAACAATCGTCTGTCAAACGGTATGGATGTAGCCTACTACAACAGATTGATCAATGACGGTTCCAGTCCCTTGTTTAACCGCGCCACACAGCAGACCACAGCTCCCGGTTCAACATTTAAGCTTGTTACCACAGCTGCCGGTATGGAAGAGGGCGTTATTGATTCCAACACCGTCTTTATCTGTAATGGTGTCTTCGATCTGACAGATACACCGCTTAGATGCTGGGAGAAAGATGGTCACGGTATCTTGAATATCGTAGGTGGTATTGAAAACTCCTGTAACGTTTATTTCTCAAATGTTGCTTACCAGCTTGGTCTTAATGATGTAGGGGCCTGGTCCGACTCCCTGTCACTGAGCAAAATGCAGAATTATGCTAAGCTTTTTGACCTGGATAAACCCTCGGGTATCGAGATTCAGGAAGCCTCCCCTCACGTATCCGATCAGTACGCTATTCAGACTTCTATCGGTCAGGGTACTCACGGCTTCACTACCACACAGTTGGCACGTTATGCTTCAACACGGGCCAATAAAGGTACCAGCTTTAATATCTCTATCATTGATAAGATTACGGATACCAATGGTCAGCTGATCGAAGATCGAACACCCTCTATCTCAAGTGAATTGTCACTTTCTCAGTCCACATGGGATGCTATTACACAGGGTATGCGCCGCGTGATTGAGGTAAAGGCTGAGTTCTTTGATATGGGTGTTAATGTCTCCGGTAAGACAGGTACAGCTCAGGTTAGCACAACTCATCCTAACCACGCCTTGTTTATTGGTTTTGCGCCTTCGGAAAGTCCTACCATGGCAGTAGCTGTCCGTATTGAGAATGGTTATTCATCCACTAATGCCATGCTGGCAGCCAAGGATATGATCACCTACCGCTTTAATCTTGGTGATAAGGAAGATATCCTCAGTGGTCAGGCCAATACAGAAGATATCAGTCAGCAGACCAATGACTGATGCAGGAAAGCAGATTAGAGTATGTTAAGACAGTACAAATTAAAAGATTACAATTTCAGACTGGTGATATGGGTACTGTCACTCAGTATCATGGGCGTACTGCTGGTTGGATCAGCAGACGCCTCTCTGCAGTTCAAACAGATGCTGGGCGTTATCTTTGGTTTCGTTCTGATGGTGGTCATATCCCTCATCGACTATTCATGGATATTGAGCTTCCATTGGATCATCTATGGATCCGACCTGGCCTTGCTTCTCTTTGTTCTGATCAGAGGCTGGGCTACACATGGTGCCAGAAGATGGGTAAACTTAGGTTTCGTTCAGTTCCAGCCCGTTGAGAT
>JAGHUB010000133.1 GCA_018065025.1 Candidatus Equihabitans merdae | reverse complement strand
GCCTTAACAGCCTGGTTGTAATCAGCGCCGATAGCGATCTGAGCAACATAGACATAACCATAGGTCATAGCCATGCCGGCCAGGTCTTTCTTCTTGGTTTCTTTACCGGCTGCAGCGAACTGAGCAACAGCACCGGTCGGTGTAGCCTTGGAGGACTGACCACCTGTGTTGGAGTAAACTTCTGTATCGAATACCATGACGTTGATGTCTTTGCCGGAAGCAAGAACATGGTCAACACCGCCGTAACCGATATCGTAAGCCCAACCGTCACCACCGAAGATCCACTGTGACTTCTTGGCCAGGTAATCCTTGTTAGCCAGGATTTCCTTAGAAGCATCGCAACCACACTTTTCAAGAGCGGCTACCAGAGCATCTGTAGCTGCACCGTTGCAGGCGCCGCAATCAAATGTTTCAAGGTACTTATCAGCAGCTTCTTTAACTTCGCCTTCAGCCTTAGCAGCGATAGCGGCAACTTTGTCCTTCATGTTTTCGCGTGTAGCGATCTGGGCAAGAAGCATACCATAACCGAATTCAGCACCATCTTCGAACAGGGAGTTGGACCAAGCCGGACCACGACCCTTGGAGTTCTTGGTGTACGGTGTAGAGGGTGAGCTGTTACCCCAGATTGAAGAACAACCTGTTGCGTTAGCGATCATCATATGATCACCGAACAGCTGAGTGATGAGCTTAGCATAAGGTGTTTCACCACAACCTGCGCAAGCGCCTGAGAACTCAAGCAGCGGCTTACGGAACTGGCTACCCTTAACTGTGTTAACGCCAAACTTCTGTACAACATCTTCTTTTTCGGATGTTGTTTCCATGTAATCATAGTATGTCTGTGTCTTTGCGCTGGCTTCAGCAGCATTGATCATTGTCAGAGCCTTCTGACCCTTCTTACCAAGACATACGTTTGCGCAAGAACCGCAGCCTGTGCAGTCATATGCGGAGATAGCGATGGAGTACTTGTAATCTGTACCGTTGATGTTCAGAACCTGTGTGTCGGCCGGAGCAGCAGCAACTTCAGCTTCTGTCAGAGCATATGTACGGATAACAGCGTGCGGGCAAACGAATGCGCAGCGACCGCACTGGATACAATTTTCGGAATTCCACTTCGGAATATTAACGGCGATGCCTCTCTTTTCGTAAGCAGCAGCACCTGAAGGTGTTGTACCGTCAACATAAGGTGTGAAAGCGGAAACAGGCAGGTTGTTACCTTCCTGAGCAGCAACATAAGCCTGAACGTTGTTAACGAAGTCAACGACATCCTGTGTGCCCTGAGTTGCCTTGTTCATTGAAAGACCTTCGTCTTCGCAGTTAGCCCATTCAGCCGGAACTTCGATCTTGCGAACCTGCTGTGCGCCGGCGTCGATAGCATCCCAGTTCATTCTGACGATGTCATCACCCTTACGGCCGTATGTAGCCTTGGCAGCTTTCTTCATCAGATCAAGAGCCTGTTCTTCGGGGATGATACCTGTCAGCTTGAAGAATGCGGACTGAAGGATTGTGTTGATACGTGTCGGGCCCATACCAACTTCGATACCGATCTTAACACCGTCGATAACGTAGAAGTTGATCTTGTTTTCAGCCATGAACTTCTTGACCTGACCCGGCAGATGTGCAGCGATCTCTTCATCAGACCATGCGCAGTTCAGAAGGAATGTACCACCGGGAACAAGTTCCTGAACCATGTTGTACTTGGTCATGTAAGCCGGATTGTGGCAGGCAACGAAGTTAGCCTGTTTGATCAGGTATGTAGACTTGATCGGCTTCTTACCAAAGCGGAGGTGAGACATTGTAACACCACCGGACTCCTTGGAGTCATAATCGAAGTAAGCCTGAGCATACATATCAGTGTTGTCACCGATGATCTTGATGGAGTTCTTGTTAGCACCAACAGTACCGTCAGCACCCAGACCCCAGAACTTGCAGTTTGTTGTGCCTTCCGGAGTTGTTACCAGCGGAGCACCAACCTTCAGGGACAGGTTTGTAACATCATCTTCGATACCGATAGTGAATTTCTTCTTGGATTCGTTTTCGAAAACAGCAACGATCTGAGCCGGTGTTGTATCCTTGGAACCAAGACCATAGCGGCCGCCGTTAACCTTAACGCCCTTGAACTTGTCGCAGTCATACAGAGCAGCAACAACATCCAGGAACAGAGGTTCGCCTTCAGCACCGGGTTCTTTTGTTCTGTCAAGAACGTTGATAACCTTGGCTGTAGCCGGGATAGCATCGATAAGAGCAGCAGCTGAGAACGGACGATACAGACGAACTTTGACAACACCAACCTTCTTGCCCTGTGCGCACAGGTAGTCGATGGTCTCTTCGATTGTGTCGTTGACGGAACCCATAGCGATGATGACGCTTTCAGCATCCGGAGCACCGTAGTAGTTGAACAGCTTATAGTTTGTTCCTAACTTAGCATTGACTTTGTCCATGCAGCTCTGAACGATAGCGGGCATTGCATCGTAAGTCGGGTTGGAAGCTTCACGAGCCTGGAAGAAGATATCCGGGTTCTGAGCTGAACCTCTCTGTACCGGATGATTCGGATTCAGAGCGTTGTCACGGAACTTCTGGATAGCATCATGGTCTACCATTTCGTCAAGGTCTGCATAATCCCAGACTTTGATCTTCTGGATTTCGTGAGATGTACGGAAACCATCAAAGAAATTGATGGGGGGAAGTGAGCCTTCCAGAGCTGCCATATGGGCAACCGGTGTCAGGTCCATAACTTCCTGTACGGATGATTCGCACAGCATGCAGGCGCCGGCCTGACGGCAGGCATATACGTCGGAGTGATCACCGAAGATTGAAAGAGCGTGAGATGCCAGAGCACGGGCAGAGACATCGAAAACACCGGGAAGGCGTTCGCCGGCTACTTTGTAGATGTTCGGGATCATCAGAAGAAGACCCTGGGAAGCTGTAAATGTTGTTGTCATAGCACCGGCAGAAAGTGAGCCGTGGAAAGCACCAGCGGCACCGGCTTCTGACTGCATTTCCGTTACCTTAACTTCTTTACCGAAAATATTCTTACGGCCTTCTGTTGCCCATTCATCAACATGTTCGGGCATAACAGATGAAGGGGTAATCGGGTAGATGGTAGCGACTTCAGTGTAAGCATATGAAGCATGAGCGGCAGCTTCGTTACCATCCATGGTTAACCATTTTCTGTTATCCATTTTTTATCCTCCTTGATATATGTAGAAAAGTGCACACACTTCTCTAATCTAATGAAAAATTATAACACCTCCGATTTTATATGTCTATCGGAGGTGTCGTATTGTATGCAAAAATAAGCACAGTTTACATGAAAATATTTATATTTATTCAAACAAATGAAGTATCAGAATCAGTCATTGCTCTCGTCATCTTCATTTGTTGTGTAGATCATACGCTTACCGGCGCTCATATCGGCAGCCAGGTATTCATCGTATGTACCCATCTTGTCGATGATAGTACCATCGGGCATGAACTCGATAATACGGTTAGCTGTGGACTGAACGATCTGATGATCTCGTGTGGTGAAAAGAAGGACACCGGGGAACTTCAGCAGACCATTGTTGAGAGCTGTGATGGATTCCATATCCAGGTGGTTAGTGGGCTCATCCAGAATCAGGACGTTGGCGTTGCTGATCATAAGTTTGGACAGCAGGCAGCGAACTTTCTCACCACCTGAAAGAACACGCAGACGCTTAACACCATCTTCACCGGCGAAAAGCATACGACCCAGGAAACCACGAACGTATGTAGCATCCTTGATTTCTGAATACTGAGTCAGCCATTCAGCGATGGTGATGTCATTGTCGAATTCCTTACCGGGATCCTTGGGGAAGTAAGACTGAGAAGTGGTGATACCCCACTTGTAGTAACCTTCATCCGGTTCCATCTCACCGTTGATGATCTGGAAGAATACGGTCTTTGCTCTCTCATTACCGCCGACAAATGCAACTTTATCGGTACGGTTGATCATGAAGCTGACATCCTTCAGAATGACTTCGCCATCGATGGTCTTACTGAGACCTTCCACCATCAGAACATCGTTACCGATCTCACGTTCCGGACGGAAATCAATATAGGGATATTTACGGCTTGAAGGAACCATGGCATCCAGTTCGATCTTTTCCAGAGCTTTCTTTCTGGATGTAGCCTGCTTGGACTTACTGGCGTTGGCAGAGAAACGTGAGATGAATTCTTTAAGTTCTTTGATCTTCTCTTCTTTCTTTCTGTTCTCTTCCTTCATCTGACGAACCAGCAGCTGGCTGGATTCGAACCAGAAGTCATAGTTACCGGCGAAGAGACGGATCTTACCATAGTCGATATCGGCGATCTGTGTGCATACCTTATTCAGGAAATAACGGTCATGAGAAACAACGATAACGGTGTTTTCGAAATTAATCAGGAACTCTTCCAGCCACTCGATAGCATTCAAATCCAGATGGTTGGTAGGTTCGTCGAGAAGCAGGATATCCGGTGAACCAAACAGAGCCTGAGCCAGCAGAACTTTAACCTTCAGATTACCATCCAGGTTAGCCATCTGTTCATAATGATGTTCAGTTTCTACGCCGAGACCGTTAAGCAGAGATTCAGCATCTGCTTCAGCTTCCCAACCATTCATTTCTGCGAATTCGGTTTCCAGCTCAGCAGCACGAACACCATCTTCTTCGGTGAAATCTGCCTTAGCATAGATAGCGTCTTTTTCTTTCATGATGTCATAGAGACGCTTATTACCCATGATAACGGTTTCCAGAACCTGGTATTCATCATACTTAAAATGGTCCTGAACCAGGAATGAGATACGTTCGCCGGGTGTAACGGAAATAGTACCATTAGTGGTATCCAGTTCACCTGACAGAATCTTCAGGAATGTTGACTTACCGGCACCGTTGGCACCGATCAGGCCATAGCAGTTTCCTTCTGTGAATTTAATATTTACATCTTCAAACAAAGCTTTTTTACCTACGCGGTAGGTAACGTTATTGGCTGAGATCATATCTTCTCCTTATATCTGTTAGCATATAATGTCACGATGTATCATATCGAAAGCTCTGTCTTTAAGCAAGCGGTAAATGTAAAGAAAACTGTAGTATTTGTCTCAAATAATTTGCAATTAGCCTATGTTACGTGTAAACTAGAAAGGGAATGCAATCGTATTCCGTTGATATCAATGTGTCCATTGTTCCGACAAATGATCGGAAAATAATATAACCTGGGAGGCAACACCATGGGAATGCTGGATTTTCTCAAACACGATCCTGAAGATGATTATGAATTCGATGATGATGAGCTGATGGATGATGAAGAATTTGACGACGAAGAATTCGATGATGATGACTTCGACGACGAACCCGTCAAATCCAAACCCATCTTCTCTTTCTTTGGCGACAAGAATAAGAAAGACAAAGAAGAGGAAGAAGATCTCTTAAAGATCTCTCCTGAGGAGGAAGAAGAAGCACTGTCCATGGGCAGCCGCAGCAGAAGCCGCTTCTCAACTGATTTCGCTGCTTATCTGGAAGATCAGGTACAGGCCGCTCAGGCTAACCTGGATCGTCGCACCCGTGAAGCTTACGAGATGATCCGCCAGACAGCCGGTCAGCCCGTTTCTTCCGACGCCATCTACAACAGCAACATCAGTGACGAGGATGAGTAATCAATCCCCATCACAGATCAGGGTACATACTCTAAACGCACAAACAACAACTTAAAAGCTCCATCGCCTGTTGGCGATGGAGCTTTTATTATTCACGTTGTTAATAACAGAATACTCGTCTTACCGATGCGATAGAACGATAGTTGAAAGCTCTTGTGCAGCAGTCGTTAACACAGCCGTTGCCATAGCAGCCTGATTCGTTAACGATGATACCGTTACCAACATAAAGAGCTACATGACCGATACCACCACCGGCATAATACAGAACGATATCACCGGGCTGCATGCAGGAGGGATCCGGTGTAACCGGAACACCCAGCATATTGAAGAGTTCCAGATTTCGTTCCAGATCTACGCCAAAGCAGCGATACAAGGCACAGACGAAACCGGCACAGTCGGCACCGGATGAAAGGCTTTCACCGGCCACAACATAGTGAAGACGGCCAACATAGTTCATACCAAGACTTGCAATCTCTGAACCGATACCGGGTCTCTGAACGGCTGCTGCCTGGGCATTATATCTGGCAACACGGTCTCTGTAGCGACCGTCGGCATACTGATTGGCATAGGCCTGAGCCAAAGCCGCTGCATCTCCTGAGGGAGCACCAATACTACCCGGTGATACACTGGGTGCCGGTGAGGGAGAACTGCTTGATGATGAAGAGGGCTGTTCCTGAGCGGGCTGAG
>JAGHUB010000221.1 GCA_018065025.1 Candidatus Equihabitans merdae | reverse complement strand
TCAAACTTGCTTTGTGAAGCTTGTTTTGATCTTATATACCCACAAGCCAACTTGCCGTTGGCTTGCTAGCTACTTACCCGCTTACCCGCAACGTGCTGACTGGGCTACCCCGATGGCGGCTTCTTCTTCATGCTCTGTCAGATGCAATTCGGCGCCGAACATATCACGGAATATCTCTTGCAGAACCTTATTCTTACGAATGCCTTTGCCTGAAGCCATGATGACTGAAGGCTTCAATCCTGTTCCCTCATGGATGATTTGATAAAGGTCATACAATTCCTGAGCCATGCCTTCCAGCACCCCATAGACCATATTTTCAGGAGTGAAATTATCCTCAGAGATACCCATAATACTACCCCGCTGAAGTGGATTAGTACGTGTGCCGCTGAAGGTAGTGGTGACCTTGAAGCTCTCGTCTGACTTATCTTCCCTTAACAAACCACTTGTTGCCTGATCCGATGAATCTGCCACTTGCTTTGCAGCATGACTGATACTTCTTCTCCGCTCCAACGCCTTCTCAGCCAGCCGCTCCATGACTTCATATTGCAAGCTCTCGTCACCAGCCCCTTGGCATAAACCAGAACCCACCGACTCCTTCATATAACTCCTAAAGAAGTGTTCCAGAATGGCGTAAGCTCTTCCACCGCAGAGGGATGACCCCACCAACAAATATTTCCCTTTAAGAAATGGTCTGGCTTCAATGCCGGGAGCCGCGAAATAATGATCAGACAGCATAGAAATCTGGCCGCCGGTACCCATATTTAAAAGAAGTGTTCCGGCCTTAATGCCACTGTCTGCCTCCCCGTGGCAAGATGCTTTTTCATCAGAATCAGCTACATTTATACTTGAAATCGGAGATGAGGCTGCCCCCAGAAAGCTTGCCTGATTGTCGCCCAATGCCACAGTAACGGAACAGCCTCGATAGCTTCCAAGGACTTCTATCTCCTCCGTGACTTCCGGCAATATTGCCGGGTCAACTCCCATGAGGCTCAAGCTTGCGCTGTCAAAAGCCATCTTTTCTGTATCAAAGAATCCTAGACTGGCAGCCATGCTGGTGTGGATCAGGGGCATTTCCCGTCCGGTCAAAACCATGCCTAGATAGTCAGGGATAGTGGCCAGGGACTTAGCGCCTTCCGGCACCTGAGCATTTTCCAAGAGAGAAATGTGTGTAACCAGTCCAAAACCGGTGGCAGCCGGGATGCCGCAGCGACTCTTGATAGTGTCCACAAAGGACATACCGTCGGGCTTTGCTAAATCCCCTCGTCCATCCTGCCAGGTATAAAGAGGACTGAGACATTTGCCGAAAGGGTCAACATAAACCACGCCATGCATCTGACCGGTGAGACCGATGGATGCAATATCCTCATATTCATCCAGAAAGTCGTCTAGGATAGCTTTCGCCGTACCCACGATCTTCGTCGGATCCTGAATGCGTTCCCAGGCGTGATCCGTGGCAATAAAACTGTCATTTGGAACAGTTTTTGATGTCACGATTTTATGAGAT
>JAGHUB010000225.1 GCA_018065025.1 Candidatus Equihabitans merdae | reverse complement strand
ATCTCATTATATTGGAAAGGTGATGTTTTTTAGTATAACTGTCGTCGCGCACCCGCATAGCGGGTGGTTGATATTTCGCACACGTTGTGTGCTCAACAGGGTCACGACCCATAACATAAAAAAAGAATGCGAACCCCTCATCAAGGTTCGCGTTCTTTTTAGTTGACTTTATTCCACTTAAGTAATACTAATACCGGATCATCGTCTGTGATTGATCTTGGAGGCCATGCAGGCGGCGCCGAAACCATTATCAATATTGACTACGGCTACGCCGTTAGCGCAGGAGTTCAACATGGAAAGTAAGGCAGCCAGACCGTTGAATGAGGCTCCATAACCTACGGATGTCGGAACAGCCACAACGGGACAATCTGCGAGGCCTGCCAAAACACTGGTCAATGCCCCTTCCATACCGGCGATGGAAATAATAACATTGGCATTCATAATATCATCAATATGAGCCAGAGTACGGTGAATGCCGGCCACCCCAACATCATAGACTCTCTGAACTTTGTTGCCCATGATCTGAGCTGTCCAGGCAGCTTCCTCAGCCACAGGAATATCGCTGGTACCGGCTGTACAAACCAGAATAGTACCTTCTGTATCCGGCTCCGGGAAGGAACCGATCAGACCGATATGAGATGTTTTGTCGTAGGTCAGATCAAATCGCTCTTGAAGATAAGCAGCTGATTCCTCGCTAAGGCGAGTGATCAGGATGGCCTTCTCAGCCGCTGAAAGCATGTTGTTGATGATGCCTTCCATCTGCTCTGCTGTTTTACCGGCACCGAAGATTACTTCTGCGGCCCCCTGTCTTAAGCCGCGGTGGTGATCCACTTTGGCAAAGCCAAGGTCCTCGAAGGGCTGACGCTTCATCTTAAGCAGTGCCTCATCGATGCTGGTACTGCCATTTTTCACATCTTCCAGCATCTGCCTTAAATCACTTTGATTCATTAATTCTCTCCCTGATCCGCCTTCTTTTTGGCACGGGCATTGGTATCGATAGAACCGCGGAATACAACGAAGGTATCGTACAAGTACTCTGTCACAAAGTTGCAGATCATATTAAGGAT
>JAGHUB010000362.1 GCA_018065025.1 Candidatus Equihabitans merdae | reverse complement strand
TACTAGAGCTGTTTCTATAAGCTTCAATTTTACGTAATAGGAGTATATTATGAGAAAACTTACAGAGAACGTCTACGTCGAAGAAGAAATCCGCGGCTGCGATCCCAGTATCGTTCTGACCAAGGAAGGTGCTGTATTTATCGATACAGCTCAGTGGATCACAAACCTTGAACAGATGATCGCTTTTGCTCAGGAAAAAGCCGGCTGCATCAAGTACCTGATCAACACAGAATCTCACATCGACCACATCTTCGGTAACCATTGGCTGAAGAAAGCCGGTGCTACTATCATCGGTCAGGAAAAGATTCTTGACAGCTTCTTCAAGATTCCGCCCGCATTCAACATGACTACACATGATTACAATGTAGACATCATCGAAAGACAGGATCCCACTGCTCTTGACAGAATGCCTTCTGAAGAAGAATACATCATCGCTACTCCGGATATCACATTCTCAGACAGAATGGAAATCAAGCTTGGCGATCACACATTCAAACTGTATCATACACCGGGTCATTCACCGGAACAGACATCTGTTTGGGTACCGGAAGAAAGAACAGTTTTCGTTGGCGACAACCTGTTCAATGATTGCCAGATCTGGCTGCACAGCGCTGACATCGATGATCTGATCGTATCTCTTAACTGGCTGCAGGGCCTTGATGTTGATTACATCGTTCCGGGTCATGGTCCGGTTAAGGGCAAAGAAGCTATCGTTGAAAACAAAGAATTCCTGTATGCTTGGCTGCAGGCTGTTGGCGATGGCATCAACAAGGGTTGGTCTAAGGAAGAATGCGTTGAACGCATCAACTTCGCAGATCGTTGCCCGGTTGACATTGGTCAGCCCGAATGCATGGATTACATCCAGACAAACAACGTACGTAAAGCTTATGACTATCTCATGAAGACATCTTGCTGCTACAAGGCATAATAGACGTTAACTGAAGGAGACTAAACATGAAATTAGATGGTGTTAATAAAATTGCTATCGTCGGTACAGGTATGATCGGCGCCAGCTTTGCTACACTTTTCATCGGTAACGGTTATGACACAGTCATGTACGCTATCAATGAAGAACAGCGTCAGGTTGGTTTTAACTGGGTTAATAACAACTACGCTGACCTTATTGAAAAGGGTCTTGTTACAGCTGAACAGGCTGAGATCTGCAAGAAGCATCTGACAATCACTCTGAGCTATGAAGATCTGGCAGACGCTGATTTCGTATACGAATGCGTTTTCGAAAACAAAGACGTTAAGTATGAAATCTATGCCAATATCGACAAGTACTGCACAAAGGTTCGTGGTATTTCTTCAACTTCTTCCGCTATGGATACAGACCTGCTTTGCCAGGGCTTTGAGAAATACAAAGACTTATTCGCAGTTGCTCATCCGTGGAATCCGCCTCACCTTGTTCCCTGCGTAGAAATCGTTAAGGGTTCACACACATCAGACGAAGCTCTTGCTTTCATCTGCGAACTGCTTGAATCCGTAGGTCGTGCTCCCGTCGTTATGACAAAGAGCGTTCCCGGTTTCGTTGCCAACCGTCTGCAGCATGCTCTCTATCGTGAAGCTGCTTACATGGTTGAACAGAACATTGCTTCTCCGCAGGATATCGACAGAGCTCTTATGACAAGCTTTGTTCCCCGTTATACAAACGTTGGTATCTTCGAACACTTCGACTATGCCGGTCTTGACATGATCAAGAGCATCGAAGAAACTCTGTATCCGGATCTGTGCGTCACAAAAGAACCCCATGATCTGGTTCTGAGCCACTACAACAAGGGCGAACTTGGTCCCAAGTCCGATAACAAGCAGGGCGTTCTGGATTGGACAGACGTTGATATGAACGTCTTCCGTCAGAGAGAAGCAGAACCCTATCTGAAGTTCTTCAACTGGAGTATTCCGGAAGAATAAGGTATACTGTTTCCCTAGGGAATTAACAGGAGCTGCAGGTTAATCCTGCAGCTCCTTTTTTACTTCGATTCACGATGAGGGGCTGTGTTGAGGAGTGACATCAAAGGAATGCCAGGCATTCTATCTTAATCTTTGGAAGCGAGGTATGCATAAATGAAAGGTATCATCTATGGAATTGGTGTCGGTCCGGGGGACCCGGAATTATTGACTTTGAAAGCTGTCAGACTGATTCGGGAAGCAGATGTGATAGCTGTGCCCGGAGATGTGGCAGAAGAGAGTGTAGCTTATCGCATCGCCCTTGGTGCTGTACCGGAACTGGAAGATAAGGAAATCATTGCCCTTCCTATGCCCATGTCTATGGATATGGATGAATGGCGTCGAGCCCACAAAGACGCGGCTGAAAAGATGGAAGCCATCGCTGACCAGGGCCGTAGTGTAGCCTTTCTCACATTAGGGGATGTGGTAGTCTATTGTACCTTCAGCTATATTCAGAAGTATCTTGAGAAGGACGGCTATGAAGTAAAGCTTGTCAATGGCATCACATCATTTTGCGCAGCAGGGGCTGCTTTAAACATTTCCCTTAGTGAAAGAAATGAGATGCTTCATATCGTTCCGGGGGCTTATAAAACTCTTGAGAACTTTGATCAGCCCGGCAATTACATCATCATGAAGTCCGGCAGCCATATGGCTGAAGTAAAAGATATGCTGAGACAGTCAGACCTGACCGTTCGATGCGTGGAAAATTGCTCTATGGAAAATGAGCGTTGCTATAGCAGCCTGGAGGAGATCCCCGATGATGCCGGTTATTTCTCACTGATTGTAGCCAAGCGTGAGAAGAAATAGAATCATTCTGAAAATTACTCTTTCGAAATAGTTTGAGATATACTTTATTGAGTGAGATAAAAAATGCTGTGACATCCAGGTGATGTTCACAGCATTTTTGGTTTTATATCTTAAGTGAATCAAGGTTGTTTAGTACTTAAAGATTAAGTGTTTTATTTCTTAGGAGTGCAAGTGTTGTCATTTTCAAATTCAATGACATCGAAATCCAGGGGAACGATCAGATCGCCTGTGTAGTATTCTTTGCCTTCTGCGGTGTAGCGTTCCTGCTTGCAGCCATAGGTAGAGAAGTCCTCTGTGTGGGTGATGATCAGATGCTTAGCATGGAATCTTTCACCGGTGAGACAGGCTTCACGAATGGTTGAGTGATGAAGTTCATAGGGATCCCACAGATGACGTTCGCTGTAGAGACAGAAGGATTCGTGAATCATGTAATCACAAGGTTCTACATACTTAGCACATTCTTCAGCGAAGGGCTCATCGCCCAGGAAGACAAGAGAAGTACCTTCTTTATTGTCCAGACGAAAACCAAACTGTTTGGCTTTAGTAGAGTGAATGTCGAAGAATGTATAGACGTCACCATTGATTTCCACACTGTCACCGTCTTCCACGATCTGGACTTTGACACGGTCACCAATCAGAGCGGCCAGTGCCGGTTTCAGCAGGAGCTTGCAGACGGCGATGACTTTTTCAGCAGCTACATCATGAGTGAAGAGAGTGAAGTCACCCTGATAATCTTTGTACAGCATCAGTTCAGCATAGTAGCGCATGACCCAGACCATACCAAGAAGATGGTCGGTATGTTCGTGACTTAAGAAACCATAATGCATACGGTTCCAGTCAGCACCTACTTCATGGAGAC
>JAGHUB010000340.1 GCA_018065025.1 Candidatus Equihabitans merdae | reverse complement strand
TCAAAGAAACTCTCCTCCATATCTGACCAGACAGTGCCGGAAGCACGCTCTACTTTGCTCTCTTCCAGTTCTTTAAGCAGCTCCTCCTGCAAAACAGCATCATCCCTGGTACTGAATCTCAGTTTACCGCCCTGGACAATATTGACGGACCTGATCTCAGGAAGAGAAAGCATCATCTCCTGACACATATACCACATGTTGTCTTCATCCAGTTCCATATAGAGCTGGGAGACCACATCCATCATACCGTCGATCTCTCTGGCTCTGTCTGACATAGCCATATCTACACGGTTGATACCTTCTTGCATACTGCTTTCCCAGGCATCTACAGCTGACTGACGGGCACGGGCATATGACATACTGCCGATACAAATACTGATGATGATCAAGGGTAATACACAGATCAGCATCATCTTCTTGCCGTAATTCAGGTCCTTAAATAATCTCATATCTTCCTCTTGGCCTTATACAGGGAATAGCGTAGGTTTGAAACATAGAATCCTTAAATCCGGGATTCAGAAAAAAAACAACAAAGGCAAGCCGTTAGCGACTTGCCTTCAGTTTGTGACATTATATCACATTTTTTATTTAGATGTACTGCCCATACCACCATTTCTGATGTCGTCACAATCATCATCATGGGTAATGCCATAAGGAAGGAAGACACCCTGGACGAAGGCATCGCCTTCTTTAAGGCTAAGAACCTTGCCTTCATTGGAATCGTTAGTCATACGGACAAAAATGTGGCCTTCGTTGTCGGAGCCGGCATAATCACTGTCAATAACACCCACTGTATTATTCAGCTGAAGACGGAACTTGAAACCAAGTCCGCTTCTGGGAAACAGCATCAATACCCAATCTTCTTCCATCAAGGCACGAATACCGGTGGGAATCTTAACAGTTTCACCGGGATTCAAAGTGATGTCTTTAGTCAGACAGAAATCATATCCGGCAGAGCCCTTTGTGGCTCGGCGGGGCAGCTTGATCATGTCATAGGCCTTAACTAACACATCCTCCGGCACCTGGCCGAAGGATGCGATATAGCCTTCTTTAAATTGATCGAAGCTGACTTTCTGAAATTCAGCTACGCGATGCATATAAGGCTCCTTTGTTTAATTATTCTTCATCCGGATCAGCGCTGGCAACGACTCTGCCGGGAGCTTCCATACCGTCTTTGGGGCAATCCTTGATGGAGAAGCTGATGCGGCCCATCTTGTCCTTGCCTAAGCAGATAGCTCTGACAACATCGCCAACCTGCAGAACGTCTTCAACCTTGTTGATACGTCTGTTAGCGATCTTGGATACGTGTACCATGCTTTCTTTGCCCGGAGCGAATTCCAGGAAAGCACCGAATTCTTTGATGGAAACGACCTTACCTGTCAGGATCATGCCCTTTTCAAATTCGGTAACGATGATTTCGATAGCCTTGGCAGCCTTTTCCATGTTGGCAGCGTCTGTGCCGCAGATGGATACGGAACCATCATCTTCGATATCGATGGAAACATCGTACATATCGATAAGAGCGTTGATGGTCTTACCTCTCTGACCAACAACTTCACCGATCTTTTCGGGATCGATCTTGATCTGCATGATCTTGGGAGCATACTTGGAAACCTGAGCTCTGGGAGCAGCGATGCAGGGTTCCATGCATGTGTTCATGATGAACTCTCTGGCTTCCTTAGTTCTGGCGATAGCACCTTCAACGATGGGTCTTGTCAGACCATGGATCTTGATATCCATCTGGATAGCTGTGATACCGTCATGTGTACCTGTGACCTTGAAGTCCATGTCGCCGAAGAAGTCTTCCAGACCCTGGATATCTGTCAGCAGTACATAATCATCATCTGTATCGCCTGTAACCAGACCACAGGAGATACCGGCTACGTGTTTCTTCAGCGGAACACCGGCTGCCATAAGGGCCATGGAAGAAGCACATGTAGAAGCCATGGATGTAGAACCGTTGGATTCAAATGTTTCGGAGACGGCACGGATAGCATAGGGGAACTCTTCCTCTGACGGAAGCATGGGGATAAGAGCTCTTTCAGCCAGAGCACCATGACCGATTTCTCTTCTGCCCGGACCACGTGACGGTTTTGTTTCACCGACTGAGTATGACGGGAAGTTGTACTGGTGCAGGTAACGTTTCTTTGTGACGAAGGGATCCAGACCTTCAACTCTCTGAGATTCAGACAGAGGAGCCAGTGTGACGCAGTCACAGATCTGTGTCTGACCACGTGTGAACATAGCAGAACCATGTGCACGGGGGATCAGATCGATTTCTGCAGACAGCGGACGGATCTGAGTCAGTTCACGACCATCCGGTCTCTTGTGGTCCTTCAGGATCATCTTACGAACGGTCTTCTTCTGATAACTGTAGATAGCGTTGTCGATGAGAACCATCCACTCTTCATTATCAGCATATTTTTCTACGAAAGCATCACGGATAGCGGCGATGTTGTTTTCACGAGTCTGCTTGTCATCTGTGAAAACAGCCTTTTCCATCTCTTCCGGCGGGCAGATAGCCTTGATAGCTTCTGTCAGTTCTTCCGGAATCTCGTAATGTGTGTATTCATGTTTTTCTTTACCTACTTCAGCAACGATCTGGTCAAAGAACTTGATGATTTCTTTGTTAACTTCGTCGCACATGTAGATAGCTTCGATCATCTTGGCTTCCGGAATTTCGTTGGCACCGGCTTCGATCATGATGACCTTTTCTCTTGTTGAAGCAACAGTCAGAGCCAGATCGGACTTAGACTTTTCTTCATAGCCCGGGTTTACAACGAATTCACCGTCGATCATACCAAGCTGTGTCATAGCACAGGGACCATCGAAAGGAATATCTGAAATAGCTGTGGCCAGGGATGAACCAAGCATAGCAACAACTTCCGGATCACATGTCGGATCTACAGACATAACCAGGTTGTTGAGAGTAACGTCATTTCTGTAATCCTTGGGGAACAGAGGACGCATGGGACGGTCGATAACACGGCTTGTCAGAACAGCGTGTGTGCTGGCCTTACCTTCTCTCTTGTTGAAGCCGCCGGGGAACTTACCCACAGCATACATTTTTTCTTCGAATTCTACTGACAGCGGAAAGAAGTCGATACCTTCACGGGGAGCACGGGATGCTGTCGCTGTGGACAGAACCACGGTTTCACCATAGTGCATGAAGCAGCAGCCGTTAGCCTGCTTACCGACACGACCGATATCAACGGTCAGTGTTCTTCCGCCAAGTTCCATTGAATAACTCTTATAATCTGCCATTTCTCCACCTTCTGCCCGAATGGGCTAAAAAAATAATATTAAATATTAAAAGCGGGAACAAACCCCAAAAAGGTCTGTTCCCTCTCTGTTCATTATTTACGAAGACCATGTCTTTCGATCAGTGAACGATATCTTTCGATGTCTTTCTTCTTCAGATAAGCAAGAAGGCTTCTTCTCTGACCAACCATCTTCAGCAGACCACGTCTGGAATGATGATCCTTCTTGTTAACTTTCAGATGCTCTGTCAGTTCGTTGATTCTTTCTGTCAGAACAGCTACCTGTACTTCCGGTGAACCTGTGTCGCCTTCAGTTCTGGCATAGGCCTTCATGATTTCCTGTTTCTTTTCTTTTGAGATCATAGTTTTTATCCTCCTGATAATTCTGTTATTTCTCCTGTCATTAAGCCACGGCCGGAGAAGCCAATGACCGAATGAAGGGCGCGCCGTTGATCTTGTTACGGCAGCTCGCATACAAGCGATATAATAGCACAATCATATATGAGCAGTCAACCACTCTTTTACTTCAATGCGGTCCTTATCCAGACGTTCCTGCAGGGCCTGAATATTCTCAAAACGTTGTTCGGGTCTGGTATGGCAAAGCAATTCCACCTGCTGTTCCTGACCGTAAAAATCACCGTCACAATCAAAGAGATTGGTCTCTACACCCTTGCAGGAACCATTGACGGTAGGCTTGAAACCGATATTGGTCATACCGTAATATACCTTGTCTCCCATCAGCACTCGTGAAGCATACACCCCGTTTGGAGGCAGGATTTTCTCTTCTGCCGGAACAATATTGGTGGTGGGTACATTCATGGTTCGACCCAGATGATTGCCGTGGACAACAGTTCCTCTGACAAAGAAATCATAGCCTAGGCAGGCATTAACAAAAGCCATATCCCCTTTTTCCAGAGCTTCTTTAATGACGGAACTGCTGATTTTCTTATCCTGGTAAACGACCAGGGGCATAGCCATAGTACGGATACCCATCTCCTCACCCATTTCTCTAAGTAAGGCGGGATTGCCTCGACGGCCACGACCGAAAGCATAGTTCTCACCCACAATGATCTCAGCGGCCTTAAGCTTCTCCCAGAGCACGTTGATGACGAAAGCCTCTGCGCTTTGCTGCTTAAATTCATCTGATAAAGGAAGTTCGATGACTAATTCTATACCGGCCTTCTCCAGTCTTTCCAGACGCTCTTCCTTGGTCAGCAGATGATGTTCGGAGCCGTCCATAACGAAAGCACATGGAATCAAGCCCCGTTCTTTGCCCTCGACAGCTTCCTTGATCAGACTATCATGCCCTCTGTGGATACCATCAAATTTTCCCAGCGTTACAGCTGTAGGACGGCATATATTCAGTTGGGATAAATCAGTAATGTATTCCATAGATCAGGTGATATCTCCATAATCGTAAAAGGACTTTTCCAGATGTAGCCACTTACGTTCCTCATTATACGCGTAAAGTCCGATAAATTCATCATCCATGGTGTAAACGCGGTAAAGTGGTGCTTCTTTTTTAGGTTTGTAATAGATAGACAGACCATTTAAAAGCTTGGCTTCTGCCTTCTTACTTGGTGCCTTGACCTTGGGATATTCAGGGAACATGGCATCGATGGATATGACAAAGGGCCAATCTTTGGGATCCATGGTCTTCTTCATCTCTTCAAGTTCAGACAGGGTATAGGCCTGATCGATTGAAAATTCTCCTACTCTGACACGAAGAAGGGAAGCCATGGCACCGCCGCAGCCCAGTTTTTCGCCGATATCATGGCAAAGGGTACGAATATAAGCCCCCTTTGAACAAGTCACTTCGAAACGAATATCCGGAAGGGCTATTTCCTTAATAGTTATATTGGAAAATGAAACCAGACGGGGCTTTCTTTCTACTTCAATGCCCTTTCTGGCCAGATTTACCAGCTTCTGACCATTTACCTTAACGGCTGAATACATGGGAGGCATCTGATACGAGTCTCCTTCAAAGGAAAGGATAGCCTCTCTGACAGCTTCTTCTGTGGTGCATACTTCTCTCTCAGAAAGAACCTCTCCGGTCATATCCTGAGTGTCTGTAGTAACGCCAAGATGAAGCACAGCTTCATAGGTTTTGGTATGATTGGTCAGCATATCCACTACTTTAGTGCCCTTGCCGAAACAGCAGGGAAGCACCCCGGTAGCATCCGGATCCAGTGTGCCGGTGTGGCCGATCTTCTTCTGATCGAAGATACGGCGCAGACGACTGACCACACTGAAACTGGTCATACCTTTTTCTTTATTGACGATAATGATTCCATTGATCATATAAGATTATTTGTTCCTTACTAGAAAAATGCCATTTCTTATTCTTCTAATTCATCATAGATGGCATTGATTACCTGACGATAGAGATCATTTGCCGGAATATTGACTGTGGCACCGGCTGCACGGGCATGTCCGCCGCCGCCGAAAGTACCGGCTACTCTGTTCACATCCAGATCCTCTGTGGATCTGAAAGAAAGTTTATAGGCACCTGCATGCATCTCATAGGCGAATACGGCGGCAATGATACCCTTAGTCAATCTAAGCTGAGAAACGATTTCTCCAAGATCTGACTTGGCAGCACCATATTCTTTCATCTCCTCAAGAGAAAGCTGGGCATAGATGATTCTTCCGTCTTCTGTTAAACGGCTCTTGGATAAGCAGTAACCCATGATGGTGCTCTGTACATAACTTCTGGCATTAAAAGAGCCATAGATAATGTTGGCAGTATCTACGCCCTTCTTCATAAGATTGCCGGCGATCATCATGGTCTCGGGACGGGTATTGGTATACTGGAAGACCCCGGTATCGTGAATGATACCTGTATAGATGGCCTCAGCACAGGCAGGATCTATTTTCTCATCATCCAGCAAACCATACAATACCTCGGCACAGGAGCCGATGTTAGGTTCTACGTGATTGACATCTGCGATGCCATCATTGGCTTCATGGTGATCGATGCAGACCGTCTTTCTGGCTACATCCACCAGGTCGCCAACCACACCGATACGTTTTCTGGTGCCTACATCCAGCAGCACAAAGAGATCCGGTACCGGCCAGTTAACAGGCAGTTCCCAGAATACGGATGTACCTTCATAGGCTTCTGTCAGAAAGCGCAGTTCGCGACGGGGTTCTTCCAGATAGACTTGTACATTAAGTTCCGGATAATTCTTTTTCAGATAAAGAAATAGGGACATGCAGCTTCCTACACAGTCCCCATCCGGATTAACATGTCCGCCGATCACAATGCTTCTGACATCGGCTGTCAAAATCTCAGTGATTGTCTTCATTAGTCACCTCTGCCAGCATCTTTGTCATGCGTACACCATATTCAATAGATGTATCAGAGATAAAGGTCAGTGTCGGGGTATTGCGCAGATTGATGTTTGCGGCCAATTCACGACGAATGAAACCTTCAGCAGACTTAAGGCCCGCCATGGTATTCTCACGCTCTTCATCTGAACCCAGAACACTGATATAGACCTTACAGGTCTTCAGGTCTGTGGCTACCACCACGTCAGTGATGGTAGTCATCATGGCAATGCGGGGATCCTTCAGATCACGGATGATGGAGGAAAGTTCCCGCATAACCTCCTGGTTTAATCTTGTATTTTTAATACTGTTTTTTCTCACTTAGGTTCAACCTCAACCATTTTGAATGTCTCTACGATATCCAGTTCGGCGAAATCATTGAAGTCTTCGAAGACAAGACCACATTCATAGCCTTCCTTAACTTCCTTGACATCGTCCTTGAAGCGCTTCAGTGAAGCCAGCTTACCTTCATAGATCTTTTCTTCACCACGAAGGATGCGGCACTGTGTACCACGTTCTACTAAGCCGTTAAGAACATAGGAACCGGCGATATTACCGATACCGGAAGCTTTGAAGATCTGTCTGATTTCAACATGGGCTGTAACGCGTTCTTCATAGACAGCGGCGCGCATACCCTTGATGGCACGTTCAACATCTTCGATAGCCTGGTAGATAACGTTGTAAAGTTTGATTTCAACATTTTCACGTTCTGCTGTGGATTTAGCAGTTGCATCCGGACGAACGTTGAAACCAATGATGATAGCGTTAGATGCAGCAGCCAATGAAACGTCGGATTCATTGATAGCACCTACACCACCGTGGATAGCCTTAACAACGATTTCATCGTTAGACAGTTTTTCAAGAGACTGTTTAACAGCTTCAACAGAACCCTGTACGTCAGCTTTAACAACGATGGGCAGTTCTTTCAGGCTGCCTTCCTGGATCTGGCTGAACAGATCGGCCAGGGACATCTGATGCTTAGTGGCTTCAAGCAGTTCTCTCTTGCTTTCGTTAACGAATGT
>JAGHUB010000116.1 GCA_018065025.1 Candidatus Equihabitans merdae | reverse complement strand
TCAGCACCTACTTCATGGAGACAGGTCAGGATATCATGACCGCCGCCGCCGTCAACCAGGAAGAACTGATCGCCGTCATCAAGGACAAAAGCAGTGTTGTGATAATGAGTACAGATGGCTTCGCCGGTACCCAGAACAGAAATTCTTTTCATAGTAGATCCTTATTGCTAAAGTAATATCTCCGATGGATTCGGGGATGATATGAAGTAACAAAATGTAATCGCAGGAGAGTTCATGGTCAGTCATGTACATATCTGTCGATTACTGTTTTTATTTTACAGATAAGCCGGTTGACCTTCAAGTTTTAATCAAGTTTTCCGGGGGAATATATGATGCTGTGAAAAATGAATGGAGTGTGTTATACTACGACTCGTAGGTGTCGATTTTAGTTTATGTTTATTTCATGCAGGAGATTAACATGCTGGTTAGATTGATCAGCGGTATCGTGATGCTGGCCATCGCGATCGGTGCGATCTTAAAGGGTGGTCTGATTATGGCCGCTTTGTTCATGGTTCTGACTATTATGGCCATGAGAGAATACTACAGTGCCATGGGTATATCCGGTCATCCGGTCTCATTGATGGAACTGGTGGCTTATATTGGTGCTGCCGGTTATTATGTATTGGTTTATTTTAAGCTGACTGATTATCAGATGCCCTTCATCGTTCTTTGTAGTATGGCTCTTTTGATCATCTACGTCCTGACCTATGATGAGTATAAGAATGTTCAGGTGGCTGTCACGCTTTTCCCATTTATTTATATCGTTATGGCATTCGGCTTCCTCTATATGACAAGATGCCGCTTCAGAGGCAATCTGGAAGTCTGGATGATCTTCTTAAGTTCATGGGGAGCTGACACTTGTGCTTATTGTGTGGGCCGTCTCATTGGCAGACATAAGATGTCACCTAAGCTGAGTCCTCATAAAACCATTGAAGGTGCAGTAGGCGGCGTTATTGGTGCAGGTCTTCTTGGCCTGATCTTTGCCTTGATCTTCAAGCAGCCGGTTCTCATCTATATGCTGATCTGTGCCGGTGCTTCTGTAGCATCCATTTTCGGAGATCTGGCAGCATCTGCTGTTAAGCGCGAAGCCCGTATTAAGGATTACAGCCGACTGATTCCCGGTCATGGCGGTATTCTGGACAGATTTGACAGTCTGCTCTTTACGGCCCCCATCGTCTATATCTGCAGCATGTTATTCTTAAGTTGATGGATCGTTGATATGGGTTGGTTACTGGCATTTGTTTTGCTCAGTGTTCTTATTCTGTTTCATGAATTCGGACACTTCTTATTAGCGAAGATTAACGGGGTGGAAGTGGAAGAGTTTTCTCTTGGCTTCGGCCCCCGTTTGTTTTCTGTTGTTAAAGGCGGTACACGCTATTCCCTGAAGCTGCTTTTCTTTGGCGGTGCCTGTGTTATGAAGGGCATGGTGCAGGACGAAGAGGATGCTGATGGGGATAATGATGCATCCGCTTCTGACGAAGATAATCAGGTATCAGAGGGCATAGGTCGTCACGATCAGAGACGCCACCTGACAAAAGGTGATGGTTCTTTCCAATCAGTGTCTTTAGGAGGAAGAGCTTCCATCGTTGTGGCCGGACCTCTGTTTAATTTCATATTGGCATTTATTGGCGCCATCATCGTCATCAGCCTTGTTGGCTATGATCCATCCACTGTTCTTTATGTGGATCCTGAGTCCTCAGCTGCAGAAGCGGGCCTTCAGGAAGGTGATCTGATTACCGGATTCAATGGTCATCCTATCGTCATCGGTCGAGATATGACTGCCGAGCTTATGTTCCATGAGCCGGAAGCCGGAAAGACTATTGAGATGAAGATCAGTCGAGATGGTCAAAGTCAGGTGATTTCATTTACACCGGACACGTATGAGCTCTATCGTATGGGCATATCCTATGCGGTAGGAGATGGGGTTGCTGAGGTATTAAGTGTCGTAGAAGGTTCTCCTATTGCCAATGCAGGCATTACAGCCGGAGATATTATTCTGGAAGTAAATGATGAACCCATCGCTTCAGGCGATGCTTTAAATGCTTATTTTGAGTCACATCCCCTTGATGGATCAGAATTAAAGATGGTTTATCTGCATGGGAATAAAGAGCGGACAGCCTATCTGACCCCGGTAATGACTCCTGTGACGGAGATCGGTTTCCGGTATAATCTCTACAGAGAGAAGACAGGTTCCCTGGCCACCATTAAATATAGTGCCTATGAGGTTTGGTATTGGATCCGTACCACTGTTCAGTCTGTGGGTCGGTTATTCTCCGGACAGGGTTCTTTGGATGATCTGTCAGGCCCGGTTGGGGTAGCAGATCTGGTGGAAGATACTTATGAAGACGCCAAGCCTGCCGGTACAGGCATGGTATTCCTTAATCTGCTCAATCTGCTGGTATTCTTGTCCGCAGACCTTGGTGTCATGAATCTGCTGCCTATTCCCGGCGTGGATGGTGGAAGATTACTCTTTATCATCATCGAAGCTGTCCGCCGGAAACCGGTGGATCGGAAGATTCAGGGGACTATTGAACTGATTACTGTAATGTTGCTGCTGGCATTGATGATGCTGGTACTTTATAACGACATACTGAGACTGTTCTAGGCCGGTTGTTAAGATTTGACAGCTTGTGAACGTGGTATATGCCGTCTATCGAGTTAAAGAGAGAAATGTTGTGCTTAGAAATGATATGATCATTTTCGAAGTGATGTGGAATGAAATGTCATAAGAGGAGAATCCTGACTATGTGTGACGATAACAAGATCAAAGAAGTGGCAGAAGAAGTCTGTGAAAACGAAGTAGCGGTTCAGGAGGAAAGCATTCCCGGACAGGCACTGGGAGAAAAGGTTATTGAGAAGTACCAGAATAGAGTAGCTTTCCAGGAGCTGCTGGAAGAAGAGCAGGTGAAAAAAGCCAATGAATTCAAGAACAAACTGGTTCCGGTGGTAATCTCTGTTCTGGGCTGTATCCTGGCTATCGTTTATCTGCTTTGGATGTTTGGTTTCTTCAAAAAATAAATTATTGAAATTTTCAAATTTTTTCACACAAATAG
>JAGHUB010000418.1 GCA_018065025.1 Candidatus Equihabitans merdae | reverse complement strand
ACAGCAGCGCAGCCTACAGCAATAGCCGGACGGTTCATGGTATAGGAATTGAAGCTGTACTTGATGGTATTCAGGCAGCTGATGATCTCTTCGCTGGCGATAGCGAAGCCGATACGCATACCTGCCAGACTTCTTGACTTGGAAAATGTCTGAACAACGATAAGATTGTCGTAACGGTCTACCAGAGAAATAGCACTTTCTGTACCAAAATCAACATAGGCTTCGTCCACAACCACCAGGCTGTCAGCATTTGCCTTGACCAGTTCTTCCACTTCGGAGATAGGCAGAGCCTGACCGGTGGGAGCATTGGGGTTTGGGAAGACCACGCCGCCATTTTCCTCAAGATAATCTTCCGGACGAATGCGGAAGCGCTCATCCAGGGGAACTGTCTTGTAGGGAATCTTCAGCATCTCGGCCCAAACCGGATAGAAACTATAGGAAATGTCCGGGAACAGGATGGGCTTGTCGCTGTTGAAGAAGGTCATGAAGATCATGGCCAGAACATCATCAGAACCAACACCTACGAAGACCTGGCTGTCTTTGACGCGATAACGGGCGGCCAAAGCATGGACCAGTGTGCCTACTGTAGGATCGGGATAGAGACGCATCTCATCCACTTTCATCTCCTGAAGAACCTTCTCAACCAGGGGTGAAGGGGGGTAAGGATTTTCATTTGTATTTAACTTGATCATCTGCGGATCTTTGGGCTGTTCACCGGCCACATAGGGTTCGCAGGAACGTACATTATCACGCCAACTCATAAATAACCTCTTAAAAATATAGTGCAGGGAAAAGCATCCCATACCTATTCAAAAGTATAAAGCACCCCCACTTGTATGTCAAAAAAATGTGACAAAGCCTGTGAGATATGTTATAGTAGGCTGAAAATCTTTTTATATTTTCAAGGCAATACATCCTCAAGGAGGAAAAAATGGATTACGAAAAGAAACTACGTGACTACGCCCGTACCAAGGTAGACCTGGCCATCAAGAACGATGAGATTCCGGGACACCTTTTTAACGATCTGGGTGTTTACCGAGGCCTTCGTGATGAAAAAGGTAAAGGTGTTCTGACAGGTCTGACTTCCATCTCCCGTATCGACGCCTTTGAGATCCAGAATGGTCAGCGCGTTCCCATCGATGGTCGTCTGTATTATCGTCAATATGAGATCTCCGACCTGGTTCATCGCTGCGCTGAGTCAGGCTTTGGTTTTGAAAAAGCATCCTATCTGCTGATGTTTGGCGAAATGCCCACAGAAGACGAAGCTGAAGAATTCATCGAGATGCTGTCTCGCTATCGTCATCTTCCCCAGAACTTCACTCGCGATATCATCATGAAAGCCCCCACTCAGGACATCATGAACTCCATGACCAGAAGTATCCTGACACTGGCTTCCTATGATCCGGCCGGTACTCAGACCGATCTGGACATCACCATCCGTCAGAGTCT
>JAGHUB010000107.1 GCA_018065025.1 Candidatus Equihabitans merdae | reverse complement strand
TAAAGGCCGTCGCGTTCTGGTTCGTTGCGATTTCAACGTTCCTCTGAAAGAAGGCGTCATCGCTGATGAAACCCGTATCAATGCTGCTCTGCCCACCATCCAGAAGCTGATCGATGAAGGTGCTAAAGTTATCCTTTGCTCACATCTGGGTAAAGTTAAAAACGGCCCCAACGAAGGCGAATCTCTGGCTCCGGTTGCTGCTCGTCTGAGCGAAAAGCTTGGTAAGGAAGTTGTTTTCGTATCTGATTACAACGTTACAGGCGAAGCTGCTTCCAATGCTGTTGCCGCTATGAATGAAGGTGATGTTGTTCTGCTTCAGAACACACGTTTCCGCGGCAAAGAAGAAACCAAGAACGGCGAAGAGTTCTCCAAGGAACTGGCTGATCTTGCTGATGATTATGTATGTGATGCTTTCGGTTCTTCTCACAGAGCTCACGCTTCTGTTGAAGGCGTTACAAAGTTCATCCGCGAAAAAGGCGGCGTATGCGCAGTTGGTTACCTGATGGAAAAAGAAATCGATTTCCTGGGCAATGCTGTTGAAAATCCGGTCAGACCTTTCGTTGCTATCCTTGGCGGTGCCAAAGTTGCTGATAAGCTCAACGTTATCAACAACCTGCTTGAAAAGTGCGACACACTGATCATCGGCGGTGGTATGGCTTACACATTCCTGAAAGCTAAAGGTTATGAAATCGGTAATTCTCTGGTAGACAACGAAAAAGTTGACTACTGCAAAGAAATGATGGCTAAGGCTGCCGAACTTGGCAAAGAACTGGTTCTGCCGGTTGACTCTGCTACAGTTGCAGGATTCCCCAACCCCATCGATGCTCCTGTTGAAGTAGAAGTTTACGATTCAGACAAGATGCCCGCTGATCGCGAAGGCTGCGATATCGGTCCCAAGTCTGCTGAACTTTTTGCTGAAGCTGTTAAGTCTGCCAAGACAGTCGTTTGGAATGGTCCTATGGGCGTATTCGAAAATCCGACTCTGGCTGCCGGTACTCTGGCTGTTGCCAAAGCTCTGGCTGAAACAGATGCAACAACCATCATCGGTGGTGGTGACTCAGCTGCCGCTGTTAACCAGATGGGTTATGGTCCCAAGATGAGCCACATCTCCACAGGTGGCGGCGCTTCTCTGGAATTCCTGGAAGGCAAAGATCTTCCCGGTGTTGTTGCTGCTGACGACAAATAATTAGCAAGCATTTGATTAAGTGTTGATCAGGCCATGGCTGC
>JAGHUB010000253.1 GCA_018065025.1 Candidatus Equihabitans merdae | reverse complement strand
CTGACAGAAGCTCCAATCGGACTGGACTGCGTAATTAAAGACATCGTTACGGATGATGACGAGCTGAAAAGTTTTCTTTTTTCACTGGGATGTTACAGCGGAGAAGAGATTACAGTAGTGTCTCATAAAAAAAGTGGCTGCGTTGTATCCATCAAAGATGCTCGTTATAACATTGATCATGAATTAGCGGAAGCTATTTCAATATAAAGCATGGATTACATTGGCTAATCCATTTTTTTAACGCTAGTAGTTAGCGCAAACTAACTATGGTTAGAAAATATAAACAGGAGGAAGATATACCATGAGAGTTGCATTGACCGGCAATCCAAACAGCGGAAAAACCACCATGTACAATGCATTAACCGGTCGAAATGAAAAGATCGGTAACTGGGCAGGTGTTACTGTCGACAGAAAAGAAAGTGCTGTTAAAAAGGCTTATTACAATGGCGATAAAGAGGTCATAGCCGTTGACCTTCCCGGCGCCTATTCTATGTCACCTTTTACATCCGAAGAAAGCATTACCAGCGCTTATGTAAAGAATGAACATCCTGATGTCATCATTAATATTGTGGATGCCACTAACTTAAGTCGAAGTCTGTTCTTTACAACACAGCTTCTGGAGCTGGGTATTCCGGTGGTTGTTGCACTGAATAAGAGCGATATCAATGAGAAGAAGGGCACAAAGATCGATGATATGGAATTGTCCAAGAAGCTTGGCTGCCCCATCATTGATACCGTATCAACTTCAAGTGAAGGCCTAAAAGAAGTGGTTGAGAAGGCTATAGCTGTAGCCGGCACAAGCCAGAAGGCCCCTTATACTCAGGGTAACATCAATCTTAATGACAAGGCTGAAGTAGAAAAAGCTGACCGTAAGCGATTCGAATTCGTCAATGGTATTGTTAAGGAAGTAGAAACAAGAAAGGTCCTTACAAAAGAAAAGAATGCCGGTGATAAGATCGATGCCGTTCTGACTCATCCGGTATCCGGACTTCTGATTTTTGCAGGTATCATGTTCCTGGTTTTCTATATCTCACAGTCAACACTTGGTACCTGGCTGGCAGATTATCTGGTAGGCTGGATCGAGAGTTTCCAGGAATGGGTTGGCGGCATGATGGAAAATGCCAATCCGCTTCTTTATGCACTTCTTGTTGATGGTATCATTGGCGGCGTTGGTGCTGTCGTTGGTTTCCTTCCTCTTGTTATGGTCATGTACTTCCTGATCGCCTTACTGGAAGACTGTGGTTATATGTCACGAGCAACTGTTGTGTTGGATCCCATCTTTAAGAGAGTAGGTCTTTCCGGCAAATCAGTTATTCCTATGATCATCGGTACCGGCTGCGGTATTCCGGCTATCATGGCTTGCCGTACTATCCGTAATTAGCGTGAAAGAAGAACCACGGCTATGCTTGCAACCTTTATGCCATGCGGTGCTAAGCTTCCGGTTATTGCCTTGTTCGCAGGTGCATTCTTCGGAGATGCAAGCTGGGTTGGCCCGGTCATGTATTTAGTGGGTATTATTCTCATTCTGTTAGGTGCTCTGCTGATCAAAGCTATCACCGGTATGAAATACAGAAAGTCCTTCTTCATCATCGAACTTCCGGAATATAAGGTACCCAGCCTTAAGTTTGCAGCAGGTTCCATGCTGGAGAGAGGTAAAGCCTATATCATCAAAGCCGGTACTATCATCCTTGTCTGCAATACAGTTGTTCAGATCATGCAGTCCTTCGATACACACTTCCATGTTGTAGAAGAAGGTATGGAAAATACTTCCATCCTTGCCATGATCGCATCACCCTTTGCTGTTCTCCTGGTTCCTGTAGTGGGTGTGGCAGCATGGCAGCTGGCTGCCGCAGCCATTACCGGCTTCATCGCCAAGGAAAATGTCGTTGGTACTATTGCAACAGTATATGCCATCACAAACTTTATCGATACAGAAGAACTTGAACTGATTGGAAGCGGTAGCTCTGTTGCAGCAGTTATGGGTATTACAAAAGTTGCTGCCCTTGCTTTCCTGATGTTTAACCTTTATACACCGCCTTGTTTTGCTGCCCTTGGCGCCTTGAATTCAGAATTACAGAGTGGCAAATGGCTCTTTGGTGCTATCTGCCTGCAGCTGGCAACCGGTTTCACAGTTGGTTTCCTGGTATTCCAGATTGGCACACTGCTTACAACTGGTTCCTTCGGCGCCGGATTTATTCCCGGCCTGTTGGCAGTAGTGGTATTCACAGCCATCATCACAAGCTTGATTGTAAAGGCTAACAGAGGAATCAGTGCTGAATATGCTTTAAAAAATGCTGCCTGATAAGAGCAGATCTTTATGACAGAAAGGAGATATGATGGCTAATATCATTATTGTTCTGTTGTTGCTTGCCATTGTTGGTTCAGCCATAGCCTATATGCGAAAAGTAAAAAAGCGGGGAAAATGTGTGGGCTGCCCATATTGCGGAGGCTGTTCCAAAACCTGCAGCGGGGAAAACAAGTCATGCCATTGATT
>JAGHUB010000241.1 GCA_018065025.1 Candidatus Equihabitans merdae | reverse complement strand
AGATAATTCAAAACAGAATAATTTGATGTGAAATAATAAGAAGGGCTGTCGAATCCGAAAAGTTCGACAGCCTGCACTTTGTTTTTGAACAACTTTAGATTTCAATCTCCAGCACCAAGGGTGTGTGATCCTGTCTGGCACCGGAGTCCAGCATTTCAGATCTTGTGACTTGATCTTTGATGCGGTCGCTGACTAAGAAGTAGTCGATTCTCCAACCGGAGTTGTTGATCTTACTGGTCTTGATACGCTGGGCCCACCAAGAGTATACCTTTTCGATGTCACCGTGGATATGGCGGAAGCTGTCGGTAAAGCCGGCCTCCAGAATGGCGGAGAAACCGGCGCGCTCTTCATCAGTAAAGCCCGCAGACATATGGTTGGCAGCAGGATTGGCCAGGTCGATTTCCTTGTGGGCGCAGTTGTAATCACCGCAGGTGATAAGAGGCTTGGTCTGGTCAAGAGAAATCAGGTAGTCCTTGTAGCAGCGGTCCCATTCCTGTCTGTCTTCCAGACGCTTTAAGCCATCCCCGGCATTAGGGGTGTAAACGGTGTTGAGATAGAAGACACCGCAGTCCAGAGTGATCATGCGGCCTTCGAAGTCCATAGTGTCCGGAGCACCGATCTTGGGAAAGTCAGCTTCTACAGACATGCCCTTTTTATAAAGGATCATAGTGCCGGCATAGCCCTTTCTGGCAGGCTCGCAGGAGCTGTTATAGACATAGTCCATATTGGGAAAATATTCTTCCAGGGCCTTTTTCTGCTTTTCATTTAAGCCGGCGGCGGGAAGTTTTGTTTCCTGAATGGCAAGCAGGTCAGGATCTTCTGCCACGATGGTCTCAAGAGTCTTTCTGGTAAGCTGAGCTCTGGCGCTGTCACTGGTGAGAGCGGCATTAAGGGAATCGATGTTCCAGGATATAATTTTCATGATGGTTCCTTTATTGGATTAGTCAGCGAAAATGCAGCCGGCCTGCAGGATGACATTAGCATAGGGTGTGATTTCACCGGTTCTGATGACGGCCTTGCAGTCGTTGGTCTGTGCTTTCAGTTCTACGTGGGGAACATATTCGACTTCGACCTTCTGGCCTGCGAACAGGGCTTCGACTTCAGCCAGGACTTTGGGGTTCTGAGTTTTGATCTCTTCGGCCAGAACGATCTTTTCAACTTTCATGTCCTGCAGGACAATTTCCAGTGTGTGGATGAAAGTGGGTTCACCGAAAGCCAGAGCCAGGTCGATGCGTTCTACTTCGTCCGGAATGGGAAGACCGCAGTCGCCGATGCAGATACGATCTGTGTGACCCAGGTAAGAGAGTACACGAGAGATTTCGCTGTTAAGAATACCTTGACGTTTCATGAGATAATATCCTCCTTTTTGGTGTTTGCCCCGATTGATCATGGGGCCATGCCGATCAAGTGACGTCAGAAAAACGCATCTGCATTCCTTCTTTACAAATGCCGCAGGATGCGGCAAGTTATGCCTCGATTATATCTTGTTTTTTAGTGTGCTGACAAGCCATCCAGGAACAGGGGCAGCATCTTTTCGGCATATTGGCAGAGACTGTAGTTGCCGGCGGAGATGCACCAGTCATACATCATGGCTCGCTCGTAGAGGGCGTAAGCCTTGGTAATGTCGTTAACGGACAGATCGTTTCGGAAGATGCCCTGCTGCTTGCCTTCTACGGTGATCTTTCGCAGCAGCTTGTAATAAGTGCGGTCAGGATCCAGCAAATGTTTCTCACCTTTGGTGGTCAGCTGACTGGAGAAGAGCTGGCTCAGCATAGAAACGGAGACTGTGTTCTCGATCATAAGGAAGAGCTCGCGATTCAGCAGGAGCAGTTTCTCGATGGGATTTAAATTGGGATCCATGGTGCGATCCAGTTCATCGTATTTCTCATCGAAAAGATAGGACAGTGAACTAAGTAGATCGTCCTTGGATTCGAAATAATGATAGAAACTACCCTTGGAGGTGTTGCTTCGCTCTACGATGTCATCAATGGTGGTGTTACTGTAACCGTACTGATAAAAGAGCTCCCAGGCGGCTGAAACGATACGACCTTTGGTCTGATTGGATGTTTTTCTCATAATTTCATCTTTCTTACAAAATCTAGTCTATACTTGAGTCTACTTAAAAACCTAGCATATATCAATGTTTTTTTGACTTAATTCGGAATATTTGCAAAAAAAGTTCAAAACGTAGTTTATATATCATTCCACTTTTCCCTGTGTTACAATGAGCAGGCATTTTGAGAAAGAAAGGATTTATTTTTTATGTCATTCACTGCAGAAAGTATTGTATTCGTTTTATACTTCGTCCTGCTGTTCTTTGTCAGCCTGTTTTTCTATTTCAACGGCAGTAACAAAGACCAGAAGGACTATTTTATTGGCGGCCGCAGCATGGGCCCATGGGTTACAGCCATGTCCGCTCAGGCTTCCGATATGTCAGCCTGGCTGCTGATGGGTCTGCCCGGTAGTATCCTGGCCTTTGGTTTCGGTCAGATGTGGATCGGTATCGGTCTTGCCCTTGGTACAGCCGCTAACTGGATCTTCTGTGCTTCACGTCTTCGTAAGTTCAGTAAGGTTGCCGGCGATGCCATCACACTGCCCCAGTACCTGACCAACCGTTTCAACAGTAAGAGAAACACACTGCAGGTCATCTGCGCTATCATTTTCCTGATTGCCTTCACAGTCTACGTAGCCTCAGCTTTCGTAGCCGGCACAACAGTTTTCACAACTCTGTTCCCGGGTATGAATGAAAGAGCCGCTATGACCGTCTTCGCTCTGATCATCATTGGTTATACATTCCTTGGTGGTTTCAAAGCCGTTTGCTGGACAGACTTCTTCCAGGGCATCCTGATGCTGATCGCCCTGCTGGCTATCCCCATCATCGTTGTTTCCACACAGAATCTGGACACATCCCTGCTTCAGCAGGTATTCACTTACACAGATGCAGCCGGTAATGTGACAACCTACAGCTTCGGTACAGGTCTCTTTGATGCCAGCTGGCAGGATATCGTATCCGGTCTTGGCTGGGGTCTTGGTTACTTCGGTATGCCCCACATCATCATCCGTTTCATGAGTATCGAAAAACCCAAGATGATCAAGACATCTGCTGTTGTTGCTATCGTTTGGGTTATCTTAAGCCTTGGCGCCAGCTGCTACATGGCTTACCTTGCTCGTATGATCGTTGCTGAAGAACTGCTGACCATGGGCGCTCAGAAGACAGTCTTCATCGTTATGGCTCGTCGCTTCTTCCCGCCTGCAGCTGCCGGTTTCCTTCTGGCCGCTATCATGGCTGCTTCAGTATCCACAGCTGATAGCCAGCTGCTGGTTGCTTCCAGTTCCTTCACAAGTGACCTTTATCAGCCCCTGATCCGTAAGAACGCCAAAGACAAAGAAGTTCTTTATGTTGGTCGTATCGCCGTTGTTGTTATCTCCGTCATCGCTTACCTGATTGCTACATCAAAGGGTAGTGGTGCACAGGCTATCATGAATCTGGTAGAAAATGCCTGGGGTATCTTCGGTGCCGCCTTCGGTCCGGTGGTTCTGCTCAGCCTCTTCTGGCGTCGTTTCAACTACACAGGCGCTGTAGCCGGCGTTATCGCAGGTGCTGTCGTTGACCTGGTATGGCTGTATGGCCTGTCCTCTACCGGTGTATACGAACTGGTTCCCGGTTTCATCGCAGGTGCTGTAGCCGCCGTTATCGCCACACTGGTAACCAAGGCTCCGGAAAAAGATGTCACAGATATCTTCGATACAGCCACAGCTGCTGATTACAACGAATAATCAAAGTTCTATTACCTACTAGTAAAAGAGTCATCGGTTTACGATGGCTCTTTTTTATGGAATAGGAAGTTTCCTTTCTATGCCATAAAAAGAGCCGTGCAGGATGCACTGGAAACAATCAAGAAACCTGTTATTATAATGTGGAGGGATAATCGTATGGGTGCAAAGAAAAAACAGTTATTATTAACAGGTATTCTCTTCATAGCAATTCTTGCAATCGCCGCTATCATTATGCTGGTCAGCGGAAGAAAAGATCCGGGCCAGATGGTCAGGGTGACACAGGACGGACAAGTCTTGTATACCTTTGACTTGAGCAAGGAAGCCGATCAGACTTATAAGGTGGAATGTCCTGAGGGCTACAATATCATCGCCATCAAGGACCACAAGATCTCTGTTTCAGAAGCAGACTGTCCCGACCACATCTGCATTTCTATGGGAGAACTTGTGAAAGACTCACTGCCCATCGTTTGTATGCCTCACCGACTAATGATAGAGTACGTGGAGGAATGATGCCTATGACATCCGGGAAGATCGCCACATGCGCCCTTCTGACAACGGTGGCTATGGTTTTGTCTTATGTAGAGGCCATGATGCCCATTCCATTTCCTGTGCCGGGTATGAAACTTGGCCTGGCCAATCTGGCCATTATTCTGGTGCTCTACCTGTACAGCTGGCGAGAAGCTTTGCTGGTATCGGTTGTTCGTATTCTGCTGTCAGGTTTCCTTTTTGGAAATGTCATGAGCATCGCATTTAGTCTGGCCGGCGGATTTTTGAGTCTGCTGCTAATGGCTTTAATAAAGAAGACCAAATGGCTGCCTATGATGGGCATTTCCATGATAGGCGGGGTCACGCACAATCTGGGACAGCTTATAGTGGCCATGATCGTTCTTCAGACAACTAAGATCGGCTATTATTTTGCTGCACTTATGGTGACAGGTGCCATTACCGGTCTTCTGATTGGCTTGCTTGGGTCAGCCATCTATGAGAGACTGAAGAAGGTGGCCGTGAAATAGGAGATTAATACTAATCGTGTCAGAAGATAGGACAAAAAGAGATAAGCATCATAGCAGCGCAATCATCATGGTTGGGCTGCTTGTTTTTCTGTGCCTTGCCATAGGTCTGGTGGTAGGAATTCGCAAAAATAAAGCTGCGGATGTGGCAGCTCACGAAGAGTCATTCTTTGCCATGGATACTTATATGACCGTGACTTGTTACGGAAGAGATGGTCAGGAAGCAGCTGTTGCCGCAAGAAATGAACTGGAGCGGTTGGACCAGCTTCTTTCTGCGGTAGACTCAGACAGCTCATTAAAGAACTATTCTTCAGATAAGTCTGAGATTCTCTATTTGAACCAGCATGAATCCGGACAGGTAGGGCCTGAAGTGACTTATATGTTAGAGTTGGCCAATACTATTTCTGAACGGACCGACGGTGCCTATGATGTGACAGTGGCGCCTCTGGTGGAACTGTGGGGGTTCACTTCAGGAAACTATCGCGTGCCGAGTCCGGAAGAAATCACAGAAGCTTTGGAAAAGGTGGATTATAGTCAGATTAAGATAGAGTCATTGAACAGTGGGCAGATTGGAGAAGCTGATGATGCGGATGCCGATTCTGTCACAGAAAATCATGGCACAGGGGATGATGCTGCAAGCTACGTCTTCCTTGGAGAGGGTCAGCGCATAGGTCTTGGCAGTATCGCCAAGGGTTATGCATCAGCTGCGGCATCAGATTTGGTTCGAAGCCAGGGTATTGAGTCTGCCATCCTTTCTTTGGGCGGCAATATTCAGTGCGTGGGTACTAAACCTGACGGCAGCCTCTGGAAGGTAGGGGTGAGAGATCCCCGGGATCGGAATGACCAGAGCAAGCTCATGGGAACCTTGATGGTCAGTGATCTGGCTGTTATCACCTCAGGTACTTATGAACGCTACTTTGAAGGCCAAGATGGCAGGATTTTCCACCATATCCTGGATCCCAAGACTGGTTATCCTGCGGAAAATGGTATGTTGTCCGTTACCATCGTAAGCCAGGACGCCGCCATGGCAGATGCCCTGTCCACCGCTTGCTTTGTATTGGGTCCGGAAGGAGCAGTCCAATACTGGCGAAACTTCGGATGCGGCAGTCTTTCAGATAATAGTCAGACTGATAAAGATAATGAAGATAATGATGACTGCGAAGATACTCCGGC
>JAGHUB010000237.1 GCA_018065025.1 Candidatus Equihabitans merdae | reverse complement strand
TTCTGAATCATGATTTCAGCCATTTACCGCTTGTTTTTCTGAAGGTAAACCAGCAAGACATTGACGTCGGAGGGATTGACGCCGGCGAGACGGTTAGCCTGGCCGATGCTGGCAGGGCGGAACTGTTTCAGCTTCTGGCGAGCCTCCAGACGCAGGCTCTTTACATCATCGTAGTCGATATCTTCAGGAATAGCCTTGGTTTCCAGCTTCTTGAAGGCTTCAATCTGACGTTTCTGACGTTCAATATAACCAGAGAACTTCAATTCAATATTGACCTGTTCTCTGACACGGTAGTTAAGGTCAGGTCTTTCCGGATCCAGAGGAGCCAGTTGGTCGTAATTCAATTCGGCACGACGGACCAGATCAGCCAGTGTAACGCCGGAGGACAGCTTTGAGCTGTTGTGCTCTTCCAAAAATGCCTGTGTTTTGGCATTGGCACCGATATTGATGTGCTCAACACGTTCCACTTCTTCGGCAATTTCCTTCTCCATCTGAAGCAGGGCCTGATATTCTTCTTCGCTGATAAGACCAACCTGATAACCATATTTTCTGAGACGGATATCAGCATTATCCTGGCGAAGCATGAGGCGGTATTCAGCACGGCTGGTCATCATACGATAGGGTTCAGTATTTTCCTTGGTGACAAGGTCGTCAATAAGAACGCCGATATAGGCTTCTGAACGATCCAGAACCAGCTGTTCTTTACCAAGAACCTGCATAGCGGCATTGATACCAGCAATGAGACCCTGGGCTGCAGCTTCTTCATAGCCTGAACTGCCATTAAACTGACCAGCAGAGTAGAGACCCTTGACCTGTTTGACTTCCAAGGTGCTCTTGATCTGACCTGAGGCCAGACAATCGTATTCGATGGCGTAGGCATTTCTCACGATCTTGGCATTTTCCAGACCGGGAACTGAACGGTACATAGCTACCTGAACGTCTTCCGGCAGAGAAGAGGACATGCCGTCGATGTACATTTCATTGGTGTGAAGGCCTTCCGGCTCAACGAATACCTGATGGTGGTCTTTCTCAGCAAAACGCACTACCTTATCTTCGATAGAAGGACAGTAGCGGGGACCTGTGCCATGGATAACGCCGGAATACAGGGGTGAACGGTCTAGGTTCTCACGGATGACACGATGTGTTTCCTCATTTGTGTAAGTAAGATAACAAGGAACCTGTGCAATCTGAACGGTTTCCGGATCTGTCGAAAATGAGAAGGGACCTACGCGTGTGTCGCCGGCTTCTCGCTGCATCTTAGAGAAATCAATGGTGCGGCCGTCGATACGGGCCGGTGTACCTGTCTTGAAACGAAAAAGCTTGATACCAAGATCCATGAGAGACTGTGACATGGGGGTTGAAGACATAAGGCCGTTGGGGCCTGTCTCCAGACTGACATCGCCGTAAATGCAACGGGATTTCAGGTAAACACCTGTACAAAGAATAACGGCCTTGGCATGATAAGTAGCGCCGGAAATGGATTTCACACCGGTAACCACGCCATTTTCTGTCAGAATCTGA
>JAGHUB010000293.1 GCA_018065025.1 Candidatus Equihabitans merdae | reverse complement strand
AAGAGTAAGAGGTCTGGGTCAGGTCCATGGGGAGGGCACCGCCTTCAAAGATCTTTACACCCACTGAAGAGAGACCCTGAATCAGGCAACTGCCCAGGTTTTCGGATTGGGGCCAGGTAGAGGCTACCGGTTCCATAGATTTGAAGGAATCAACATCCGGGGTGCTCATATAGAAAGCACCTTTGTCGCTGGTGGTGCTGTCCCAGTGGATAGCAATATGGCAATTGGCATAATTGTTGGCCAGCACGGTGCGGGCCACATTATCCAACTGGACATCTTCTGTATCTCGGATCATCAGCACGTCAAAGCCGTCTGCCAACAATTTGTCGCGGCAGCGAATGGCTTCAGCCAATGTGACCAGATATTCCGGCGTGCCGTCTTCAAAAGTCATACCTGAGGATACAGCTACGGCAGTGGTAGAGCCGGCAGAAGTGGTTCCCCCGGTGACTTTGGGAGTACCGTCAGGATGGCACTGAGTTTTCACAGAGCTGCCGCCTTGGGTTCCATGTCCTGCGTTGATGCAGACTGTGAAGTTCTTGCGGTTGGCCTGAGCATAATATAGCTTGGCTTCACCGCTGTGGATCATGGAGTATCCGGCATAGGGCAAGTCATCGGATAAGGCAATGTAAACCGGCTCTGCAGGAACGGAGACTTCCGGAGCCTCCTGAGGGGCTTCCTCAACAGGAGGGGCCTCAACGATCTCAGGTTCAATAGGTTCTGCCGGGATTTCATTTTCAACTTCCAAAGCAGCATCATTTCCATTCAAGGCGTCGATGACAGCACCTGTTTTTTCATAGATGGCATTTTCTGTGGAATCTTCAGTGTTATGAAGGGTAGTGACTTCTTCGGAAGCCATTTCTCTGGGAACAGAAGCGGAAGCATCTTCCGCAGCGGGCAGTGCACCACAGGCATTTAGAGATGCTGTGATTAGCATGATGGGTAGCAATGTACAGATTTTTCTATTTTTCATGAAAGATGTTCCTGTATCAAGTAAAAAAACATAATCAGTATAGATCAGCAGTGACAAATCGAAAACCGGCATCGGTTTTTAATAAATCAGGCCGTATGCTTTTCAAGAAAAGAATTTGCCCTAATTGGGTTACATAATTCTACTATATCATACAAAAAGATTCAAACGTGAATTATTGATATGAATGGTTTTCACTTCCTATATCAAATGGTTTCATGTATAATGTTTTCAAATTCGCATCTTCAAAAGGGGGTAGTATGGAGAAGAACTCAAGAGAAGTCTGGGGAAGCAATTTTGGCTTCCTGATGGCCACAGTTGGTGCAGCTGTCGGTCTTGGTAATATGTGGGGATTCCCCTACAAGCTTGGTATGAACGGCGGTTTCGCATTCCTGATCCTGTACGTTCTGGTTGTTTTATTTGTTGGTTACATCCTGATCATGACTGAATTGTCCCTGGGTCGTGCAACAGGCAAGGGTGTTATCGGTGCTTACAAGTCCGCAAAGAAGGAGATGGGTATCGTCGGTTGGTTCGGCGCTATTTCTCCCTTCCTGATCCTTGGTTTCTACACATATCTTGGTGGTTACTGTCTCAAGTATGCTATTGCTAACCTGGGTGATATCTTCGGTGCATCCTGGGGTGTCAATGGTATTGACGGTCCCACTTATTTCTCAAATCTGATGGTTGACCAGGTTCAGTCCTGTAT
>JAGHUB010000077.1 GCA_018065025.1 Candidatus Equihabitans merdae | reverse complement strand
GTCTCCGGAGCTCATTACGAAAGTAGCAAATGAATACGATTATCGCAAGAAACGTACTGTCACATCCCCTGATACGATTCGTATCATTGGTGGAAATCAAGGTTTCCACGTAGCGGATAGAATCGATAAAAACTAAGGCTTTTCCAGGTTCATTTCTACCATTTAACGATAGAACCCGAAAAAGCCTTTGATTTCAATAGGTTTTCTTACTTAGTTGTGTTCACTTTCGACATCAAGACTACCGTCTCCACATGGCAGGTCTGGGGGAACATATCACAGGGACGAACAGCCTCCAGCTTGTAGCCGCCTTCTTTGAGGATCTTGATATCTCTGGCCAGAGTGGAGGGATTGCAGCTGACGTAGACGATGCGATCAGATCCTTTTTCGATGAGATCTCGAAGGAGTTTCTCATCACAACCTTTCCGAGGCGGATCCAATACAGTCAGATCTGCTTTGGGCAGATTTTCGAAGATGTCTTCCGAAGCACCTACTGAGAAATGGGCGTTCTTTACGCCATTTCGTTCTGCATTTTCCTTGGCATCTTTTATGGCCTGAGGAACGATTTCTACGCCATATACTTCCTTTGCTTTATCAGACAGATAGAGACCAATGGTGCCGATACCGCAGTAGAGGTCCAACACGGTTTCATTACCCGTAAGGGCCGCAAATTCTTTGACGGTGTCGTAAAGCTTCTTAGTCTGTACAGGATTGACCTGATAGAAAGACAAGGGAGAAATACGGAAGGACAAGTCTCCGATATAGTCAGTGATAAAGGGATCGCCAAGTACGGAGATAACTTCTTCACCTAAGATCACGTTGTTTCGCTTGGTATTGACATTGAGACAGACAGACTTAACCCCGGGAACCAAGTCTTTCAGCATCTGTGCCAGGTCTTCTACACCAGGGAACTTGCGGCCATTGACGATGAGACAAACCATAATCTCACCGGTAGTGAAGCCCTTACGGATCAGGATATGGCGCAATAAACCCTTGCCGCTAGTCTCATCATAGGGTTCGATTCCCCGTATCTCCAGGAAGTCCAGCACTGCCGCAATAATCATGCGGTCTTCAAGAGGACTTAAATAGCACTCCCTGATGGGAATGATATGATGGGATTTACTTTCATAGAAACCGCAGACAATGCGACCCTTGGTGTTGCGGCCCACCGGATACTGGGATTTATTACGATAACGGAAGGGTTCATCCATACCGATGACATCCTGAACTTCCACTTCGCACCCCACATCGATACCACCGATACGACTCAGGACATTTTCCACTTCTTTACGCTTAAAAGCTAACTGGGCCTGATAGTCGTAGGTCTGCAAAGTGCAGCCACCGCAGCGGTCGGCTACAGGGCATCTGGCCGGAATGCGGTCCGGTGAAGCTTCTGTTACATCCAATGTATCAGCAAAGCCATAGGCCTTCTTGCAATAGGTGACCCGAGCCTTTACTTTATCACCGGGAAGGGCACCCTTAACAAAGAGGGTATAACCCTCTTCTGTTCTGCCGATACCGGCTCCGTCTGTTGTCATGTCAGTAATGGCCAGGTTCAAGACCTGGCCTACCTGTGTACTCATTCAATTATCTCCGTTCTTCTAAGATTGGATTCGAACCACTTGTTGTAACCGATCCAGTTCTCAGCTGTGCCGTTATTCTTGAAGATCTCTGTCAGGGCTTCCATCTTGGCATCGGTGTTGTCTGCCATATTAAGGGCGACAGCTTCCATGATGGCCGGCTTCTTGGGTGAACCGAATTCATATTCGCCATGATGAGCCAGGATACAATGCTTGACTTCATTTTCCAGAACAGCAGGGAAGCCTTCGATACGGATGCAATGATCGTGAACCATCTCGGCACCCATCATGATGTGACCAAGCATCTGGCCTTCATCGGTGTAATCGTTCTTGGGGAACTGTGACAGTTCTTTCACTTTGCCGATATCATGCAGCATAGCTACAGTAATCAGCAGGTCTCTGTTCAGGGCCGGATAGCAGCGGCTATAGTAGTCACACATCTTAGTAACAGACAAGGTATGCTCCAGAAGACCGCCGACAAAACCATGGTGGACCGTCTTGGCTGCTGAATGACCTTTGAAAGCCTTGGCGAATGCTTCATTAGCAAAGAAGCTATCCAGAAGAGCTCTCAGATGTTTATTCTTGACGGAATCCTTCAATTTGATGAGTTCCTGGAACATCAAAGTGGAGTTTTTCTCAGTTACCGGCACATAATCAGCGGGGATATACTCACCTTCGTAAGCGACTCTGACCTGCTTCAAAGTGCACTGATAAGCACCGTTGTAAATACTGACCATACCGGCTGCATAAACATAATCCAGTACTTCAAATTCTGCTATACCGGGAGAATTGATGTCCCAGATCTTGCAATCCATGGTGCCGGTACGATCCTGAAGAACCACATTATAATAGTCCTTACCATTCTTTGTAGTGGCCAGTGTCTTCTGCTTGCACAGATAGACATCCTGCATACGCATGCCGTCTTTTAAATCGGAAATATAACGCATATAGTAGTTGATAACTCCTGTTCTAACATAATTTGGAAAGAATGCTTATGCATTCTTCTGATGTCACTCCGCGACACGGCCCCCGATCGTAGATCGGGGTAAATATTAACGGCAGCTACCCTGACGGTAACTGCCGTTTCATTTTAATACGAGCCCACTGTCATTGTAAAGTCAATCGGCACATAGCCTGCGTCGCCCTGACGCATGACCTGGAGGGTGATCTCGGTACCGGGATCAGAACCCTGAAGCAGACGACTATAGTCCAGCATAGTGGATAAGGTATCGTTGTTCATCTTAACCAGAACATCACCGGGCTGAATACCTGCCATGAAGGCCGGTGAATCACCGGTAACATCGACCACATAGATACCAAGCGGCAAGCCTGTCTCTGCGGCGATCTGCTCTGTTACGGTGTCGCCCAGAATGCCCAGATAACTAATGGGGGTATTGTTGGACAGCTTTTCGATCAGATTGCGAACAGAGGTAATGCCAAGAGCAGCAATAGTATTGCTCTTGCCTGATCCCAGGTCCGGCTTAATGATGCCGATGACCTGACCACGCATATCTACCAGAACACCTGAACCATCTGTTGCACCGATAATGTTTGTACTAAGGATGCGGTAACTGTTGTCGTCCACACCCATGACATCACTGACTCCGGTGGCTTCACCAAAATCAAAGGAACCGGTCTGACCGGTAGGTGCTCCTACAGCGATCAGTACATCACCGGGTGAAACCAGATTGGAGTTTCCAAGTACTGCCGGTACTACTGTAGCACGAGTATCTTCAGTCAGAAGACTGCGGTCAACTTTAAGAACACAGATACCTGTGGCATCGTCACCCTTAATAGGAACAGCTTCTACTGTGGTGCCGTCACCAAAGGTTACTACCAGACGAGCGCCATCTACCACAACTCTCTTCTCTGTCAAAACCAACAGGGCCTGCTCAGTATCAGCGATGATGAGGCCGCTTGCAGAGCTGGCATTTTCATTGATGGTATTAAACCAGTCAGCTGTACTGGTGATGGATTTAACCGTAACCAGGGAACCGGCAGCCTGATCAGCCTTATTGCTCATGGCTTTATTCAAAGCCTGGTATTCCTCGACGTGACGGTCAAGCAGCTCTTCTTCTGATAAATCAGAGGCATCTGTCCCGTCATCACTTGCACTTTGACCAGGCTGATCAGCCTCTTGTGATGTGGTGCTGTCTTTGTCACCTTGCTGATCACTGCCTTCCGGAGTACTTTCCGATCTTTCTTCACTGCCGTCATCACCGGACAGAGAAACATGGGATTCCGGCGGCTCAGGAGTATTGGTCTGACGGAATATCAAACCGGATATTCCGCCAAAGATACAGGCCCCTGTAATGATAGCCACTGACCAGATAAATACCTTCCACAATCTACCGGGACGGTGTTTGACGATTTCCTGAACAAAAGCATAGGGGTCTTCCTGAACCTCATGAAGGCTTTCATCCTGCAGGTCATTTTCAGAATTCAGATCTTCATCATTTATACTC